>NZ_DAGK01000024.1:0-18683 GCF_002495725.1 Methanosarcina sp. UBA411 | reverse complement strand
TATTATTATTATTATTATTATTCAATCTTTTCAAGTAAAGAGAAAATAAGTTTTTGCTAACTCATAAAGTATTTTTTAACCTCAAAAATTATCCTGCTCAGGAAACTGATCGTTAGTCATTTGAACCATCTATAATGGAGAGAAACTAGCTCTCCATTATAGATGTTTATATTAATGTCGGAATCATAATCACACATCTTGGGCAGACTTGCATCAGATTCTCATATTTTGTGTCAAATTCTACCTAAAACTCATGCTTAAAACCAAATAACAGAAAAATTGACTGATTGTGCTTTAAACCCTTACTCCATCATCGGTTATCGTAATATCACAGGTCCCGACAAAAATGGTATCGTGCATATCCACACCGTTTATGCTTTTTCTGGGCATATCGTTTATTTCCACGGTACGGTCAGTTATATGGATTTTCTTGTTTCTTACGTAAAAAGTTCCTGTCACTGCAATATACTGGTCTTCTGTAATTCTAGCATTGAATATGACAGTACCATCCTCTTTTTTTGTCAGTGTGAGGCCGTTTCCTTTCTCGATTTCTCCCTGTGCATCAAAGTTTTCATTTATCTGGATAAATTCGTTTTTATCTATTTTTGCTATGAGTTCGGAGTTCTCACCCCGGATCTCGGTTGTCAGAATCAAGCTTTCATCGCAGTTTTCAAGAGTGAATAAAGGCGTTCTGTCTCCATTATTCCCATCAGGCTTATATGACAACCTGTATACCGGATCTGCATACACATTCGATCCCAAAATTAACATATAATCATCACGAGTCATACGGTTTTCTCCTGTATATTTTTTAATGTGCGGAAATGTCTACAAATTATTCTTTGTAACTATATAAAATCTACTTTATATATACAAACAATTATTTCTCAGTTAATAAATCCTTCTTAATAATACAAAAGCTTCCTAATATTTATACAAGACAGTTTTTTATATTTTCCTTTCTATAAAGAAGATTAAAACTAACAGTGAAAAAGAAAGTATATTGCTAGATTACAGACTTGATCTTCCCTGCAAGATGTTCGTCATTAAGTTTCAAAGAGCTGACATTTTTGATTTCTCTATTCCTATCGGAAAATTTGGGGAGATTTTGTAGGTTGATGCAGGCAAAATAGGTACAAATAAAATTAAAAAGAGATTCGAAATCTAAGAGAAAGCTAAAAAGCCCGTTCTTAATAAGTGAACAGTATCTCTTATCTGGTTTCTATATAACCCTTGAATAATCAGGTTTTGCCTGTTCCATCACAGTTGATGCAGTTATTAGCTCCATTTCCCAAGCAAAATAAACATTCTTCCCACTCCATTTCTCCTTCAACTTCTTTCCATTTCCCACCTTCGCCGTCACAATTCAAACACCTGTCTCTGCCACTACCGCCACAATTACGGCATATATCATTCATAATTGCACCCCCAAACTTTTTGCGTAAGTATTAGTGTATGATAAAATACTCCTTAATTTGACTGGCAAGCCAGACACGCTAATAAACAGTTAAACTTTATCTCTACGGATTCTAATTTCTGCGTAAGCGTTGAAAAACTGTGATTATTTTTATAATAGATGCTCTATACTAAAACAGTTTTGAAACAATGTTTCTAATACCAGATTTCAAGTTCACACGATACTATTAATTAAATCTATTACTTCATGAAAATCTATTGTTCCAGATTTCTTTGGAGACAAAAAATTACATTACTTTTAGAAAATGGTCCTTTCTATAGGAATTTACTATAACATTAAGTGCAAATCCATAACTTACGTAGCTTAATTAAAATTAAATCGAGTCAGGCGTGTAAAGCTAATATACATACAGTCCGACAGGTCAGGAGAATCAATAGACATACAGTCCGACAGGTCAGGAGAATCAAAGGTTCAAGCAGGATTAATTGAACTATCGGTACTTTAAGTTTAATTCAGCAAAACTGTGCCCAGTATCTGTGTGCTTTGACGTAACCTCCCCAGAGTACGAAATCATTCAATTCTTCAAAATCTACTTCTACTGAGTTTAAATATATCTTATTCTGAAAAGCTGAAAAATCCATCTCGTACTTTTTCTTCATCTCGGTTATTTTTTTGTCGTAATAATAGGTTTTTTGTTCAGCTTTGTTGTGCACAAACCCATGTAAAGCTTTTTGTTCTTCCTTGTATAATGTGATTTTAGCCCTACTATCTATAGACTCAAGGAGTTTTCCAGGCACTTTTACATGCTGATTGTATTCAACTATGTCTCCCACATTACCACCCATTCTTATTCTGTCCCTTCGGCTTTAAATTTATTTGTATACTTTCCAACTTTTTTAAGTGAAGCTTTCAGAAATTTAACAAATATAAATATAGATATCTGGAAATATCCCTTATTTTTACCAAACATCCATATATTTCATATACTGTTACATATTAAATTTATGTCTTTAAAAATTTATAAAGTTTATGGAGTAAATTGGAGGTAATTGGAAATCTGACACTTGGTTTAAATCAAGTAACGATATATTAATGACTATAAACATCTCGTGATTCAGTATAAGAGAATGAATAATGTTAGCTCACGAGTAAAATCTACCAAAACAGGAATTGAAATTAATCTCTAAGATAAAATGTAGTCGGCAAGTATTCTTCTTATCTCAAATAAAGTCTAATTGGAAAGCTAAAATCCCTAATGAGAGATTACAATGCTAAATTTGAATTTTTATTTCAGTAACTTTAATAATAATCAAAATTTAAAGAGATAAAACTTATATCATTGTGGCTTATTGCTGTTATAGATGCTGTTGTAAATCCTATTATTATTAATAAAAACAATTTATATACTTGAAATGAAACAGTATCAAAAGCGAAACCCTATTCATGAAGTTGAAAAATTAAATTCTATAACTAAATTTATTAAAAAATGTGATCCCTATGCCCAGAAAATATGCTAACAAAACAACCCACTTTATTCTCCATGACGATGGTACATTCGATGTTTATATGAATAAAAAGTTCAAAGAATGTGGACTTTATGAGGAAACCCTAGATACTGTAATATTAAACTACTTCAAACACTCCTCGATATTCCAAAAGGAGGAAGGATGCTTAATTTCTGAAAATTGCAGAATTTGGATAGAGGACAGAATAATTAATGTGCCAGGTGGCATCCTAAATAACGGAGTGTTCATAGCTAACTGTGATGACGAGGTACTATCCTAAAAGATTGAAGTTTGTGCCATTGAGTGAAAACTAACGGAAATTATTTGGATTCGAAGGAATCCATTTCTCGGAATTTTTTTGTCTAACTAGAACAAGAGAAACTTTCTATATAATCTCATATTTTTCTATTCTATATATCGCACGTTTCAATTAGTAAACTCTAATTTGGAATTAAGTAATGGAACTCAGTTATATACATTAAATATTATTTTCAGTGCTCATTCTGATTCAAAATCCAGATCCATTAAATCAAGAATTGGAACAAATGGAAAGACTTATTTTATCTGTAGCTATCATTATCTTTCGATGGATTCTGCGACTGCGATGGCAGATCTTTTGTGATTAAGCTGGAGTTGAACCTTATTTATTACACGTGGCCTTATTATGGGAGTATTATAAAGACTGTTTAAATAAATCCTCTTTGAGCAATAAGTATGACCGACAAGATCAACTATCTTGATGGACTACGCGGTATAGCTGCGATTAATGTTATGATAATGCACTTCTTCATCTTATTAGTCCCGGCAATAATCTATAGTGATCGGATGCCCTCACATTTTGGGGGCCTTGAACAGCTTTTTTCGAGTACACCCCTGGGATTAATTGGAGCCGGGAACTTTTCGGTCTGCATCTTCTTTGTTCTCAGTGGCTACGTATTAACCTATAAATATTTTAGAACGAAAGACAAAAAAATAATTATAAGCGGCGCTGTACGTCGATATATAAGATTGTTTGTTCCTGTATTCGCAGCGATTATTTTAGCATTCTTATTAGCATCAACCGGAGTATTTCATTATTATATTGAAACTGTAATGATTTCTGGAAATAATAATTATGCCAACTACTGGACCTTTACACCAGACATTGTCGACGCGGTTAAGCAGGCGGTTTGGGGATCGTTTTTTGCAGGTGAAGATACCTATAATCCGGTTTTGTGGACGATGACAATAGAATTTTATGGGTCAATGCTTGTTTTCGCAATGGCCTTACTGTTCGGGGTACAACGTACCCGCTGGACATTCTACCTTGCAGCAGCCGTGCTTTTCTTCAATTCCTACTATTTTGCCTTTGTAATTGGAATGGTACTCGCCGACACGTTCAACAGTAAGACGTCGATGTTTAAAACAGATAATAAAATAATATTGTCTATTCTACTGATTTCAGGGTTGTTTCTCGGATCATATCCTGTAGGCACTGTGACAAACGATTCGCTATATGGTTTCCTCAATAACGGCCTCTTCCAAACACCAAAGCTGACCTATCATATTCTGGGCGCCGGCATGATAATGTATGTTTTATTGAACAGCCGATGGCTACAAAACATTTTTTCTTCCTCAGTGCTGGTATTTCTCGGAAAAATATCTTACTCTCTGTATCTGATACATTTTCTAGTAATAAGCAGCTTCACCTGCGCACTGTTCCTCTTCCTTCATTCAGTATTTTCATATGGGACAGCTGTTTTCATTTCATGTTTCTTGTCTTTATTATTAATCATACCCTTGAGCTATCTGTTTTACAAGTATGTTGACATGGCGGGTGTAAGAATATCTAAGATCTTTTACAATCGGATGGTCGATCCGTCCATATCCAGCGGTACAAGGTATATAAAGCAAAAAACTATATCAAGCGCGATTTTTACAATATATGATAAATTACTCAAATAATTATTTTTTTCTTATATAATTACCTTGAATTATTATCTCAAACTAAATTGCTGATATTTCAAAATCATATATTGCTTTGTGATGGAATACCGCGTGCTTATTAGCATGAGACTTACAAGGTTAATTTAAATCAGTAGTGAAGCAATAAACTATCTGTGCACACTAATTTTAGTAAGTTTTACTGTACTTGCCCTTAACATTTGACATTATCTATAATAAAAATATTAAATAAAAATTCTGTCAAAAGTATCATATATAAGGACTTTGATATCACATTTAGTAAGTATAGCAAATACTTGACATATTTCTCGGGGTTTATTTTTTGAAATCTTCCTTCTAACACGTGTAAATTTCTCGAGAAAAATTAGAAATTAGAAAGCACGGTGAGTATGAAAATATAATAGGGAAAAGAATTTGAGGTGTAAAATATGTTAAAAAATCGGCTTATAATAGCAGGTTTAATGATATGTTTAATCCTGGCAGCGGTTCCATCGGTCTTGAGTGCTGCATCTTCTCAAGATAAGGGAGTGGCTCTGGGCTCAGGCGGTCAGCAGTCAACAGCTCCAGCCACATTGGGAAAATCAATGTCCACAACAGCTGTGACCAGCAACGTAGCAACAGAGTACTGGCTTGAACTGAAGGCATATCCTGCCTCCAACGCGAGAGCTCTTTGGCTCTATGTAGGTAATGACTGGAGATATTTATCCAACCCATCCAGCAATATTGAAACTTCTGTACAAAATGCATTTGCTAACCCTGACGAATTCCAGGTTAAGGTCTGGTACTCTGGACAGAAGATTGTCGGATTAGTAGTCATGACTAAATAATTGTAAGCAAGGATAGATTTTTAAGTTGCATTAAAAACAGATGCGTAAAATCCGTTTGCAGATTATAGCCTTTCTAATTTTAGGGCTTAAGTAGTTGCTGGCTTTGCAGGCAACTTTTAATTTTTTTAAATTTTAACACGGAGAATTTTTTGGGTTTTATAAATAGAGTAAGAGAGTTTATTGTAATTTCTTCAGCAGATAACTTGTTTTTCTTGATATTTTCCTGAATGCGATTTTGCTGTCTTATTCCTCTTATTTCACATATCAAGGGGTAATCGTTTTTTATTTAAAGGAGTTTCACTTAAACTCCCTTAAAATAATGCCCTGTAGTATACTCAACCCCTCTTGCAGGCTTCAGCCTGGTTTCTTTTCCTGCAAGAGCTTCTTTGTATGCCTTTATGATCTCTTTTATCTCGATCTGATTATTGAAGGAAAGATCAAGTCGAAGCACATCCACACCGTAATCTTTCAGGTTTTTAACATATTTCAGCATATCAAGCACTTTTGAATTGTAAATAAGGGTCCGGGTCCCCAGATGCTCTACCGGAAACTCGGAATCTTCCTGGTCAATGAGAAGTACCTCGCTGTCCTTTCTTACAATTCTTCTGTCAATAAGGGGCTTTAAAAGATCATTTTCCGTAATGAGCATAAGTTCTCTACCGTAAACGAAAATTTCGGTCTGTCCTGAGCTCTTGCAGGTTTGGATTGCCTCACAGATGTTTTTTATCTCACTTAGGTTCAGTTCACTTGAAAGGGTTGCTCGATACGCTCCTGCTTGATAGAGAATACTGGCTGTAAAAGCGTTGAAAATATTGAATTCCTTTCCTGCGGCAAAAGGTATGGAAAGCTCTTTTGCAAGCTGTACGACCCCAAAATCGGAACAGGCTATCCCGAAGCCTGCGGTTTTTACTTTTTCCAGCAGGGGTTTGAGTTTATCCAGTTCATGATCATGATTTATCAGGGGAACCCTGAAAACAAGTTCAACCTTTTCGGCTTTCAAATCTTCAAGTTTTTCCGCATTCTCGGGCGCAGTCAGCTCTTCAATCTTTGAAACCGGAATATATATTATATCTGCGCCGGCAAATGCAGCCTCAAAGAGAGAGGAACTTTCATTTACTTCAACGCTAAGAAGGAGTCGTTTTGAAGCTGAGTTTCTCTGGGTTCCCCTGAAGGCTGGAGCGTTGTCATATTGATTACTTGCTTCGCTGCTGCAGCTTTCAGAACTGTAAAGGTAATTGAAATCTGCAAGATCCGGGTGTTTTTGCTCTTTTTTATCTCCACTGAGAATTTTTTCCAGCAGGAGGTCTGCAGCCTTTCTCCTTGCGTTCTTCAGCACGCTGACAGGAATGAAAATGTTTTCATCAGCTTCGATCTCGACAGATTTAGCCTCAAAAGGAGTATCTCCAAGGCTTTCCATTGCTTTTCTTATCTGCTCAACCGTGGTAGGGTTTTTCTCGGCTTCCTGGACAATGTAATCATCCGTGAATTCCGCAGTAGCCTTCTCCTTACTTTTCCCGGCCTCTCTGAGCTTTTTACTTTCTTCTTCAATTATAACCGTAAACTGCTCTCCTTTTCTGGCTCTTACTTTCAGGCTTACAGGAAGCGTTTTCAGTTTTGTTTTTTGAAGAGTATCGAGGAGTCTCGTGTCTGTTGTGAGATAAAGCTCGTCGCCTCTCTGGACTGCTCTTCCGGTCTTCGAGCTGATTTCAAGCCCTACTTTTTCACCTTTTTCTGCATCTTTTATATGCTCGCCTGAAATCGTGATTATGCCTGTAACTGCTGAGCCAAGCATTCTCTCCCGTGTGAAAATACTTATACCGTCTTTTACCTGGATGTCTTCATTCAATCGAACTGTAAGTTTCGTGTTCCCTTTTGAGCGGGAAATATCAAGGACTTTTCCAAGGAATGCCCCGTAGTTTGAGCTGTATTTGGGATGGGATACGCCTTTTTCTCCTAGTATGAAACCTCTTGTAAAACCCCTGTAAAAGAGTTTTGCAAGCTCGGCTTCCCTTGCTTCAAGTTCCTCTTTTGTCGGGTTCTCTCCCGGACCGCAGATGCCTTCTACTGCAGCTTTATAGGCAGCGGCACTTGCAGTAATGTACTCGGGCTTTTTCATCCGGCCTTCGATTTTAAGGCTTACAACTCCGGTTTTTATGATTTCTTCAAGCCCTGTGAGAGTGGAAAGCTCGGCACAGCTTATGGGATAACTGCCTCCGATGTGCCTTTCGTCAACCTCCCTGCCGTTTACCACGAATCTGTACCGGCGTCGACAGGGTTGGGCACAGGCTCCCCGGTTTGCGCTTCTGCCATGCAGGAAACTGCTGAAAAGACATTTGCCAGAATAGGAGTAGCAAAGGGCCCCATGGACGAAAACCTCAATTTCCGCGTTTGAGTGATCCACGATATCTTTTACCTCAGCCGCGGTAAGTTCCCTTGAGACTATAACTCTTTTTGCTCCCAGGCCTGATAAAAAATCGACTCCTCCTTTATTATGGATAGTCATCTGGGTGCTTGCGTGAAGCTCCAGGTCCGGATAGATCTCCTTTAAAAGCTTGAGGAGCCCCAAATCCTGAAAAATAACCGCATCAATTCCGGCTGCATATGAACAATCTACTATCTCAAGCGCGTGCTGCAGCTCTTTTTGCTTGATCGGAATATTGAGAGCCAAGTAAACTAAAACTCCATGCGAGTGGGCCAGTTTCACGGCTGCATCAAGGTTATCAAGAGTGAAATTCTTTGCACCCTGGCGGGCATTAAATTCGCCGACTCCAAGATATACAGCATCAGCTCCCCCTCGAATTGCAGCAAGCAGGGCCTCTTCGTCACCTACGGGAGCCAGGACTTCAGGTGAAGTACAGGTAATATTTTTAGTAGACATTTTAGATCAGTTTCTTCTTTCCGGTGGCCGGAAGGTTTTTACAAGTTTCAAGATAAGGCTATGGAAATAATTTACATGAAAAGCTTAGCGGCTTGCTATGAAAATATAAGTATTGGTAATAATTATTAATTTAATAATTATAAAATTAATTATTAAGGGTAGTCATTATCGGAAATAAGTTCAGTTCAATTTAAAACGGAAAGGTATTTCTCGCATAAAAATGGATGGGTAAGCCCTTGATCTTTTTATTGTATAGAATACTTGTTGTAAATCTGAAAATTTTTTAAACTTGCTATTGTAATAAGATGATTCTTTTTAATCGATAGATATTCAATTTCAGGTTTATTTCTGATTATTTGTAAATTTAATAGCCCGTGAGCAAATTTAATGTTTTTCCAGAATTTTTACCTGAAGCTGAACCATTTTATTCACGTTTTCAGCTTTAGATCTATTAATTAGTGTTTGTGCATAAAATAGGGCTAGTTTATCTACTTAGGTGTTTTTAAGACCTCCAATAATATAACCTGTTAAATTAAGAAAGAGTGCAAATCTATATATGTACATAAATATTCTTCCATTACATAATATTAGCTGTAATAATTAGCTGTAATCAGATACTATCTGAATCTGGTTTTACTTGCTTTGTTGCTGGTTGGACAGGATTCTTGGTTCGTTTGAATCCTCTTTTTCCCTTTAGTAAACGGTGAAGCTTCGTAAAACGAATGAATGCTGCAGGAATGCGCACAAATTAACCCACAGATTATATGCAGTTACCAGTTTGGCATAGACAGACTAATTAATTTTGCAACAAGGCAACTATAATTGAATCTGCGTATTTTCAGAAGCTTCATCCAGGATGAGTTATGACCCCACTTAAACTATTTGAGAGGATCAAATCTTACTACCTCGATCCCTCAAGAATAGGTGAAATTTTAAGAAGATACAGATCTTTACAGAAACACAATACAACTTACCTCTCTTTGAATAGGTTCTTCCACCTGGCAACCGCAAAAATAGTCCCGGAGTTTCAAAATCAGGCCTCTAAAAAGCTGGTCTCTGAAAAGCTGGCTTTAACACGTAAGGAGGGCCTGGAATGGTAAGTAACGAAGAGATGAGGTCCGGGAATATAGTGAATCTATTCTTGAAATTTGTATTCCCGACCGTCGTTGGAGTTGTTATTGCCGGAATTCAGGGAATCATTGACGGCTTCTTTATAGGAAATGCTATAGGAAGCCAGGGGCTTGCAGCAGTCACTCTTGCCTATCCTGTTTATATGGTCATTATTGCCATGGGAGTAATTATCGGGATCGGTGCATCAAGTCTTGCGGCCCTGCAACTTGGAAAGGGGAATTTCAGGAGAGCCCTGGATATAGTACACAATGCTTTTTCCCTCTGTCTTCTTACAGGAGCAGTTCTTACCGTAGCCGGACTGGTTTTTTGTGAGACTTCGATCAGCATCCTTGGAGCCAGTGGGCCTGCTCTCGATTTTGCCCATGAATATCTGAGGATTATCTTAATTGGCTCAGTCTTTATGATCCTTTCAGTTGCTCTTGAACCTCTGGTCAGGAACGACGGGAAACCCAGGCTTTGTATGAGCATCATGATTGCAGGGGTAATTGTAAATCTTGTGCTTGATTACCTTTTCGTCATGCAGCTGGACATGGGAATGATGGGTGCCGCTCTTGCCACAATAATTGCCTTTGCTCTCCCGGCAGTGCTGTTTATGCGTTATCTTTTTGGCAGCGAGGCAAAATTGAGACTCCGGCTTAAAGCTATGAAATTCAAACTCGAGACCCAGATCCTCAGAGCCGGCTTTCCGTCTTTCGTGATGCAGCTATCGTTGGCTCTCGTGCTCTTTGCACACAATTACATGCTACTTGGGTATGGTTCCGAACTTGCGGTCTCAGCCTATGGCATTATAGGATATGTCGTTTCAATATTCTCAATGCTTTTCGAGGGAATGGCTCTGGGAGTGCAGCCGATTATAAGTTTCAATTACGGAGCTGGCTATTATCAAAGAGTTTCAAAAACCCTGAAGCTGACACTACTTTCGTGCATCCTTACCGGAGCTTTCGGATTTGTGCTAATCAACCTCTTTCCGGAAAAAGTGGTGCAGATCTTCAGCCAGGGAGACTCCGAACTTATGGTGATTACCCTACGAGGAATGAAGATAATCATGTTCTCTTTGCTCGTTGAAGGAATCGTACTCCTTACTGCTATCTATTACCAGTCAATAAATAGGGTCAGAGAATCACTCTTCATCTCCCTCGGGAAGATTTTTGTCGTTCTCTTTCCTCTGCTCTTTATCCTGCCTGCTTTCTTCGGGCTGGATGGAGTCTGGGCTGCATCTCCGGCTACGGAATATATCATGGCGATAGTAGCTCTAGCAATGCTTTCGAAGGAATTCAAATTCCTCAGGCATGGTGTAAAGGCAAAATCTAAGCACTCAGCTGGCACAAAAAGGGCATTACCTGTAGTTATAAACAGTGGAAAAGCCAAAGTTGGAGAAAGCCTTAGATTTGTTACTTTTAGGCTTCCAGAAAAAGATATCTCATGAGAGAACAATCCCTGAAATACAGTTTTTAAGGCTTTAAACAGGAGCAAGAAAGCTCCTCCATTCTACCGTAAAAACTGTATTTCAGATGAACATGTGAGTTCATATTATTATCTCATTTTTGGTATTTCTGGGTTTGAGCATGAATATCCACAATGGTTTAATCCATACTATTTAATCTGTTATCATTCTCCTATTACTATTCTCAAAATAATATAAAAAATATATAGACTGGAGATAGCTTGAGGTTATTAAACAAATTTGAATCTTCTATTTAGTCTGATTTCACGGTAGCCGCAGTTTCTGCATTTAAAATACCTTATTTTCTTTCTGAAAACGTAATTTAAAACGTCAACACTTCTATATTCTTCGATTGCATGCTCTTTCCCACATTCTTCGCAGGTATCTTCATTTAAATTGTCCTGTTTTTTCTCGCGATGGTGATCTATGGGTTGAGGTTCGACTTTTACATCTTCATGCCCGCAGTTTATGCAATGCCAATAGTTTGTTAGGGTTTTTGTATATGTGTCGATTTTGCTTTCTTCTTTTACGAGAGGAGCCTGAAATTCCTCAAAAACGAAATGCTTCCTGCATTTTTCGCAGTATGAGTCCGTACAATAATTCACAATGGCCCTGTAATAACCAAACATATATAGGAAAGCAACCTCTGACACAATCGTTAAAAATTTTCCGGCTGATAGAAAGCCTTCGGATTTTATGGAGAAAAAAGTAGGAGAAAGCATTAAAAGTAGGAATAGTAATATTGAAAGGAGAAGTAGTTTTGAGAATAATCTGGCCCTTTTTTGAATTTTTTCTACTCCAAGTTTATTTGCCAGATTAACAGCCTCTTCCCTGCTTTCAGGACTATATCTGGGATTTAGTCTCTGGGTCATTTCCACGATGTCATTTTCAGGGTCTATTTTGTAATTGATGCCTTTATAGAAAGCCTGATATGAACCTGATGGAAACCTTATGCGTTTGTCTTTTGTCAATAGATCAGCGGCCCGTATCTGGTTGGATTAGCTGTTATTCATGACTATTTTTTATATATCTCAGGGCATGATAAATGTTTTTCCAGCAGAGTTGTGGCTCTGCCGTCCGACTCTTATTTCGGGATGACGGTCCGAATTCTGCTTCGACAACATTCTGTCCGCTTTGCTTACTTCGTTCGTTCAAGCGGACTACAATATAGAAAATAAAACGTAGAAAATAAAACGATATCAATGAAGACGTAAAAAGTTAACGATACCAAAAAACAAAAGTCATTCACAGGAATGAAAATGTTATTTTTTAAAATTAGAAAAGCCAAAGTCCAGATTTGAACCAGGACTGAATCGCTCTGCTGGCGATTGCGTGACCGCTCCGCCACCTTGGCAGTCTGCACAACCTAATACAGTATACGAATATATATATTTTTTGACTGATAGTATATCGTTACTCACACAGTGCCACTTACAAAATCGTTTTTTCTATGAACTTTCAACTTTATTCTTGAAGTAATCCCCTGAGAGAAAGGGTATAATGGCTTTAAATCCCGAGAAAACCCATTTAATTTTTAATTTCTATTTTGAGTGTAATGGAAATATAAGAAAAATAATAAAAATTCTTTTAAATTTATTTCACAAGTATTTTATATTCAGATATGTGTTTTTATAATTTATTTGCCGTTGGAGGTACTTGGAGGTCTGAAGGGGTTAGTTACAAGGATTGTGCTTCCTGACTATGATAGTAAACGTGAGTAGCTCCAGGGTAAAAATAACAAAGACCTGTTTAAGAGACTTGAGACACTGGAGAAGGATCAAGTATGAATAGAGTCAGCATCAACGGTTTTTTGAAACCCACTGATAACGGACCCATCACTGACGAGTATCTGGGCCATTTTTTGAAGGTCAGCTACATTCAGGAAATTGGAGGTAATTCGATTTACAGTAGGGATCGCATTGATGTCGAACGAAACGGAGCCTTCCGTTTTTTCTTACCCAATCAGGATCTACTAGGCGGGAAATCAATCACGATCGCGGCGTTTGCACCGGATGGTGAGCAATTGGGCACTCAGAACTACAGTTTTGGAAGTCTGAATGCAGCTATTTTATCAGAAAATGTAGAAGATGACACACAACCCCTGATCCTGCACGTGGACCCCAAGGTTATTCAATTCAATGAATCAAGCCCGGTTCTGAATGCCTCTCGAAAGGTTGCGGGCAAAGTCATTGATATTTCTGGGGAGAAGAAAGTTGCCGGCATTCAGATCGTCATCATGGCAAGTGATGATCCGAATGCTGCCGTGGATAGCCAAAGCTATCGCCCGATCTTCTCTGCACAGACAGATCGTGGGGGCTATTTCTTCGGGCGGGTGGATAATAAGACTCATGAAGGAGCCTACGGACTTATTGCCGGACTTGAGGGTACACCCATCCCGATAACCCTCGACAACAAGAAAATCCCCAAAGATATCATCCTGGTCGCTGATCTGTCTGGCTTACCCAGTGAGGTACTGTCCAGCAGCGGAACTCCTAATCTACCGGATGCGGAAGATCTGGTTAGCAGCCCCTCATTTTCCCAGGATCTGGGAGGGAGATGTGTCGATTTTACGATCCCGAACCGCACCCTGGAAGAATTCAGCTTTTACCATACTGTTAGGACCACGGAACCTGAGATCAAAGGCCTTACTATTACGGCTAAAGAAAGCAAATACATAAAAGATGAACTGCTGGCCATCTCCGACGAGCTCTTCACAATTTTCGGCAGACTCAACAATTCATTCAATACTTTATCCATCATTCCTTACACAGTGGATGAAGAAAAAACGACAGCTGAAATGGATAATGCGGTGCGGATAAAAAGCACGCAAACCTCTGCTCCGGCCTCGCCGGTTTACTACCTGAAAGTGCCTTCAGGAACCACGCAGCTCAAATTAAGCACACAAGATCTGCTGCAGGTGAGTCCAGGAACCAACTTCAGCCTTTTGGTCAAAATACTGTCCGAGCAGGCGCGCCGAAAGGCGAAGTTGCAGGAATTACATCAACAACTGGCCGCTGCCTACTGTGGTAAATACGGAGTTCAGGAAGCTAAGACCTACTGCGAGACCTTGACATCCAAGAATGCTTTGAATTACGCTACCCTGGAATCTATCCTTGGACACATCCAGAAGTATGCAAAGTTTGTTGAACCTAATAGCAAACTGGCCATACAGTTTGAAGAATTCGTTTCTGATATTAGTGAACTAATGCAGCAACCCTTTGCGGATTCCGGGCTCATTGCCGTCATGAAAACCCGTGGGGTAAAGCTGATCCAGGATGTAGACACGACCACAAATGAATCTCAGGATCAAGAAGAACTGCTTGGATATCTGCGACGTTTGGTGACCGAACTGGCACAGGTGAGCGAAAAAGGTGCATACAATTTCGAACCCTGCCCACCCACTGTGAAAAAGAAAACAATGGGTATTCGGTGCTTGATACATCAGTTTGAAGACACGAAGGAAGTGCTGCGCAATAAAGCCATCTTCTCGCTCGGTGAGATCCTGATGATTCGCGCCAACTACGATGTATTTATTACTAGCATCGCGGCATTTCTCAATCTGCTGGAGCAGTTCCACAGTTTCTATACCTCAAGCACGGCCTTCATGATCTCTTTAGAAGATAATTACTTTATCGAGAACTACAACCCCATCAAAAGTTCATTGAACAGACTGAAAAGGCAGATCTACACCGCCATCAATAAAATCGAGGATATTGAGCGCGCCTACATCTCCAACCATCCCGGTCGTAAGGAACTGACAGTCGAGAATAGTATAGACTGGGATGAAACTCCCACGATTTATGAAAATACCACGATTGCGCACGGCCATATCCTGCACTTCAAGCAAAAATGGAAGGCTGATGGGTATTCGCTCGGGGATTTACTCTATAGCTTGCCGCTGGCGCCCTGCCAGGAAAAGCAGATAGCGATTATCGACTGGGATCGTGAAGAACGCTCCGCCCGAAGCGAGAGCCAAACAATCACAGAGGCCTTAGTAGCCGATATTTCACACGACCGTGATATCAGTGAAATAATCAGTTCGTCTTTCCGGGAGAGTATCAATGCCAGCTCAACCAATAAGACAGGCTCCACCAGTGGTGGTATCGGTGGCGCCTTTGGGTTCATAGGCAACTCATTAGGCCTCGGCATTGCGGGAGGCGTTTCCCATTCAGGTGCCTCATCCAGTTCTACTGCTACGCAAAACTCATCTCGGGATCTGGCAGGCAGTACATTGAACCGGCTGCAGGATAGTATCGCTCAGTCGGCCTCATCGCTCAGGAACCAACGTAGCACGGTCATACAGACCGTCGGGCAAGCCGAGAACATGACGGTACAGACCGAGGTGATTAAAAACAATAACCATTGTCATGCCATGACTGTGGAATATTTCGAAGTACTGAAACATTATGCGATCGAAACGGAACTTGTGGACGTCCAGGAGTGCCTGTTTGTCCCGCTGCCGATGAGCCTCTTCGATCATCAAAAGATCCTTCGCTGGAGGAACACTCTACGCCGGGCTGTTTATGGCCAAAAACTGATCAGAGGCTTTGATGCCATAGAGCGGATCTCCAATAATTACGCCGATTCTGACCTACCTGTCGGCAGCTACGCGGATGAAGTGATTGAGGATTTTAGCGGTAATTTTTCAATCTCGTTCGAACTCAAACGCCCTTATAAAAGTGCAATCGACGAAATGAAAAAAACCGAAACATACGATCTGAACGTGCCGTTCCCGTGGTTTTTCGGCTCGATGGAATTTACGCTGGAGCGTGAAGTCCCGCTGACTGAAGCCGAAAAGGATGCCGTTTTCGAAACACAATACGCTCCGGAAATCGTTCGCACTTTTATCGATAATATCGAGATTGATGCCATCGCAGAGGATGGTACTGAAAGACCATTGAAGCTGGACTTTACCTTACTCTCGAATTACAATCGTGGAGTTCCTCTGGAAGTAAAACTCGCTAGTCAAGTGACACAGAATATCACCCGGCGCCAAATAAAGCATCTGCGTTTTCGCGCCAATACAACCGTAGACGCTTCTTCCAAGATCATATTACGGTCGGTCTATCTCTATTACCGAACCAAACATTTGAACGAATACATTGTCAGGAACAGTCGGGTTAACAATGATATAATCAATAAGGTAGAGGTGCGAATCGGCCTCAGTACGCCACCCTTTTTTGAGACTCAGAGAAAGACCGATGCGGCATTGATATATACGCCACTTTCCGACAACGAGCTGAGGGATCCGAGAAAGGAGGACCGCGAAGCTGCCGCCGCTTTGGTCAGTTTTTTGAACGAGCACTTGGAAATGGCCCATAAGGTGATCTGGTACAGCATGGATGCCAGCCGGTTGTTCGGCCTGCTAGATGGCTACATTGCACCAAATTCAGGCGGTAAGAGTGTCGCTAGTGTTGTCGAGAACAGAATAATGGGTATCGTAGGGAATAATCTTGTGCTCAAGGCCGTACCCGGCGAGCGTCTTGATCCCGTATTCAAGGGCGTCGAAGACCTGTTGGCCTACTATCAACCAACCACGAAGCCGGACCCGTTCCGGATCAGTGTCCCGACTAAAGGCGTCTATGCGGAATCCGTAATGGGTAAATGCAACAGCTGCGAAGAAATCGATGATTCCCGACACTGGCGCTTTTCCGAAGTCCCTTGTGATGCCAAAGCCACAATTATCGACCCTATTTCCACCAGTACCCGACGCTCGGATGTGGGCAATCTGCAGGTCAAGGATCTACCTTCAAGTATCATCGCTATGCAGACGGCACCTGCTTCACCCGATCCTACCGGCCTAGGTGCAGCACTTAATCTCCTTGGCAAGAGCGATGTCTTTAAGGATATGACCGGCTTGACTGGCACCCAGGCCAATGCACTGAAAGCTCTAGAGACCACGTCCCAAAGCGTGACCGATCTTGTAGGTATGGCTGCCGATCTCAAGAAGCAGGATGCTATGAAGAAAGATATCGGTAAGACACTGAAAACCATTCAGGAAGCTGAAAGCAGCAAGCAGATTTCCAGAGACCAGGCCAACAAGCTTGCTTACAGTGCCTTGAGCTCTATGGTGGGTGAACCGACTGCGAAACCGACAACCCTGACCCAGGAGAAGGAAGTTCAGGATCTGATCAAGTCCCAGTCGCAGCAAAAAGCACCGAATATCAAGATCAGCCGTGGGACGGAATTGGTCGAGGTTAACGAGCCCAAAACCGGCGGTACCGGAACCTATTTTAATTACACTGTTCCTGGGATCGCGCCGATCATTACGCAGCCCTCGAGTATGACCTGCTGGGCCACGGTTGCGACCATGATGATTTCCTGGAAGGATAAAAAGTCATATACTATTGAGGCTGCAATGGACAAGGCAGGTGCGAAATACCGGGCCATGTTCGATGCTAACCAAGGACTACCCGCAGAGGAGCATGGAGACTTTGCTAAAGCATGTAAAATGACTGGTGAGCCGCCCATGTGCTACACTGTAAACGGCATGCGGGAATTACTTGAGCTTCATGGCCCTCTTATCGTGATCGCCGATGAAGCTCCAGGTGACCTCTGGGCCATTCACGCACGTGTAGTTCGTGGCATATATGGAGACGGCACAGTCGATGGCACCTCCCTGCGGATTAACGATCCTGCGGGCGGTCGTCAGTATACTGAGTCCTTCCGTGCCTTCTCCCAGAAGTATGAAGAAGTGGCAGATGCCCCGCGTTTGCAAGTTATGCACTTCTAATCCACCCTTGATATTTGCCCTTGACATCTGCCTTTGACATGGTGGCTGTAAAGTCATCATACCAAGGGCATTCATTTTTCTTAGAAATCTCCATAATCTTTTTTTCACGCTGTCTAAAAGAGATTGTAGGACAGCCTGTTTAGGAAAGAGTGACCGCACACAATTGATTTTTTTTGGTGGCAATCCCTTAGATTAGCGAATTTAGCTAAGCTGAAGCAACGCCATTAGCCATCTTAAATGGAGCTTGTCACGCTCGGCGCAGGAAAGTTACCTTTCAAAAAAAGAAGTCGAAAGAATAGCTTCATTGTGTTTGTTTTCTAAAAAATGAGAATTTACTGACTCCTGTATGCGAAAAACCTTTCATCATTTTTTTGCTTCTTTGGCCTGGCTTGAGTGTTCTATTTTCTGTAAATAGATCTCCAGTGTTCATAGTTTTAAAAACTAAAAAATTTACAGTGTTCCGTTTCTAAAAAGCCTTTATTTTTGTTTTTTTTGCTTTTTCTGCCTGGCCCGAGCTTCGCTCGGTGAAAGACAAATTTTAGATGATGGATATGGTTTCTTGGGACTTTTTGTCACATTATATTTATTTCTGGGCTGTTTCAATCTCTCTAACAACCTCTTACGGTGAGACTGATAACTGAAAACAAAATTCAATTTATTACAAGGGAGCGCAGAGGGTCACGAATACCCCGACCTTTAGATTGGGGATGAAGTGAACCCTCGCCTCTTCGTTTTTCTCTTTAATTATCTAAATCATTACTTTTTTTGTAAAATGAGGTTTTTTTGGCACCATGGCCATAGGTG
>NZ_DAGK01000003.1:0-211758 GCF_002495725.1 Methanosarcina sp. UBA411 | reverse complement strand
GGCATAAGATCCTTAAGAGCTGTAACTCCTGCAGTCATTGCATCGGCAGCCATCATAACGTGTGGCAGGAACAGTTTCCCTCTCTCAAAAAGGACACCAACCTCGTTCATGCCTGCTGCAAGTCCTTTTTCAATTATTTCGGAAGGTTCCAGTTCTCCTTTAGCTTTTTCAACTGCAGCAAGTACTGTATCCTTCTTGCAGGAAATCATAGCGTCTGCAAGTTCCTGAAGCAATTCTTCTTTGCTAATGTTGCATCCTCCGTTTTAGTTTTCGAACTATAGAGACGTCTCTCCTGTAATTGTCACGATTATATGTGAACATTCAGGCTGTAAGCTCACGCTTCTTGGTGAAGCAATGACTTACAGGAAGAAACTCACGATCATCATGGTGGGAAGCCATGACCACCTCAAGCGAGACAATGAAACCATGAAGACTTCATGATTACGCTGACTGGGGTTCATGAGTGTTTTAGCAGAGGGATTATTTTTTGTGCCATTTTAATCCATTCTGATTACCCATCTTTCAGATGTCTCCAGTATAGAGGTTCTTTTTTCTCATATATATATTTTATTAAAAAATCTAAAACGAAAATAGGGGTTGAATATATACTTTTCGGTAAAACTGGTTTTATAAGTATATTAAGGAAGAAAACAAAATAAAATAATCAAAAAATATAAATATTAGATATCCAAAACGGGTTTTTATAAAAATTCATGAATCTGTTAAAAGAACGTTCTTTATATATATTGAAAGCAGATGAAAACTCAATCGAAAATGAATCCTTGGAATTCCGTTCATCTCCAAACTTTCTCTATGCTAGTATGTTGATACTTACTGTTTTTGATTAACTTTTGAACTCTATCTTTATTTATATATATCGCGAAAAAAAATCTGAAACTCTCTTTTTTTCGAGAACTGACATCCTATTTTTTAACAGTTTTTCACTGCACAATCGAAAAACTCCAAAAAAGGAAAAACTTTATATATCCCTCTTTTTTCGGGCTAGAAATCTCCAGATTAGATTTCTGATAGCCTCAAAAAAAATAAAATCGAAATAGATATGTGGACTACAAAGTCCGATTATAAGCAATCTGATTTACCGTACCCTGATATACATAGTCTGTAAGCTTTATTGACAAGCTCCAGCATTCTGGAATCTTCCCTCTCTATTTTTATTCCGCAGGCGAGGGAAAGGTATTCTGCAAGGTCAAAAACTTCTATTCTTTCATCCTTTCCGGCTTCAATAAGATTCTGCATGCAGCCCCCGCAGTTTGTGATAATTGTGTCACAACCCAGTTTTTCGGCAGCCCTATATCGATCAGAAGCCACATCCAAGGATTCAGACGGGTAATTAACCCTTACTCCGCCTCCAAAGCCACAGCATGCTGAGTTTTCCGGAGTTTCATTGGCAAGTTCGGTGCCCCGGATATGTTTAAGCACTTCTCTTGCTTCTCGATATACTCCCATTACTCTGGTCAGATGGCAGGGGTCATGATAAAAGACCTTATGCTTGAGAACAACCTCAGGAGCAAGTTTTCCTTCCCTTATAAGAAGTTCGAGGTACTGCGAAACGTGCAACACTTGAAAATCAAGTTTCCCAAACATTTTTGGGTATATATCTTTAAATGCCTTGAAACACCCTGGGCAGGCTGTAATAAGAGTTTTGGCTCCTCTTTTCCGTATTTCTTCAATATTCCTTTGTCCGTTTCTACGGATAGGCCCCGGATCTCCAGAACCCGCGGATACGGCTCCACAGCAGTATTCAACTCCACTCATGACAGTATAGTCGACTGCGGCTTTATCCAGCAGTGCAACCGTGGCTTGTGCCATTATCTTGTTGATATAAGTGCCTGCACATCCAGGAAAATAAACTACTGAGCCTGAACGTTCCTCATACACAGGAGTTTCGTCCAGCTCGGCAATCTTCTTAAAAAGGTTATTTTCAGCTTCAGGGTCTACCATTTTCTGCCTGTCGGTAAGTCCGTGTTCACTTACCCATTTCTGCCTGGCAGGAGAAATAAGCATTTTAATTCCCAATCCTTCGGGACAGGCATCCTTACAAAGCCCACAGGTCAGGCAGCGCAGCAAAGAGTCGCCATCAATATCCGAATGCCCTTCCAGATACCCGTACAGTCTTTCAAGCAAACCTAAGTCGTTGTATCGAGGACAGACTTCAATGCATTGTCCGCATTCCGTACAACTTGACCTATGTTTTTCTACCAATTCCATTTTTTCAACTCCATATCATTTTAAACTCGTGTGATTTATTCTCTCTTTAACAGGCACATCTTTAACAGGCTTTAATAGGTATTTTTAATGGGAATCTTTAAAACTTTCTTTTTCAGAAAATCCTTAAAAGTCTCTTTTTAATATGAAATTTTATAAGTTCTTTCTTGATCATAAATCGCTGTAATATTTTTTAAAATCAGCAGCATATCATTAAAAATTCTCTTTTTGACAGAAATTCTTTTATTGCCCCTGTTTACATTCTGTCCTGAGAACTGTCCCGGAACTTAAAGAAGCCCTTAACAGTAAATTAGAATTATGGACAGGATTTTTCCCAAAAAAGATAAGCTAATGTTCAATTATCTATCATAACATATAAGTAACTATACATGCAGCCAGTAAAAGGAAGGGGTTAAAAATCTTCGACGAACTCAAAAACAGTGCAAGAAAGCTGATAATTCCTATTGCCCGCCTGATTCCCTTATCTCCGAATACCCTCACGTTACTGGGTTTTGTCGTAAGTATCGTCGCAGGGGCAGCATTTTCGCTGGGGAAACCTTTTGCGGGGGGACTTCTTATCCTTTTTAGTGGTTTCTTTGATATTCTCGACGGGGGAGTTGCAAGGGCAAAAGGCCGAATCACGCCTTTTGGAGGCGTGCTTGATTCAGTTTGCGACCGCTACTCTGATGGTCTGATGTTCCTAGGGATAATAGCTGGTGCAGTTAATGGTAGGCTTGTCCTTTCCCCTATTGTGCAAATTGAAGGCTGGCTCTGGGCAGGCTTTGCCCTTATTGGATCTTTCCTGGTAAGCTACACCCGTGCCCGCGCGGAGTCGGCAGGTTGCAGGAGACTGTCAGTCGGAATTGCTGAACGCACGGAAAGAATGATTATCCTAGCTCTGGGTGGGATTTCAGGTTTTTTGGGCTGGGCTCTCGTACTTGTAGCTGTATTTTCCCATATAACCATTATCCAGCGCGTGCTTCGGGCAAAAAGTATATTGAGTAAGCCTTCAGAATCCGATTTCCAAAAACCGTAACATATCCTATCCTGTTAAGAAGCCAGATAATCCGAACCCTACATTACTGGATTACAGTTAAAATATACAATAAAAAGAGCTTCTCTCCTTTCTTCTACCGATACTCATTTATACTACATATTTGATTACAATAGTTGACGATGGCAAATAGAGAAAGAGATCTGCCATTGAGAAAGTACAACTTACTCTGCGGGGCCGTAGGGTAGCCTGGTCCATCCTGCAAGACTGGGGGTCTTGCGACCTGAGTCCAAATCTCAGCGGCCCCACCAAAATTTTACTCCTATTCTATTTTGACAACTTTTTACACAGTATTGTACATTATTTCCGATTCTATCCACTTTTCAATTCTTAGTTCTACTTTTAAGATACTTCTGTCTTTTATTGGATTTATGACCACAACCTACCTAGTCAATGCAAAAATACTGATTTATTACAAAGTATTTCAAACAACAGCGTTCTTTGTCAAAAAATGTAAAGGGGATGGTCATGAAGCTCAAAGAGAAATACAAACCCTGAAAAAACAGCTTATATACTTTGTTTGGCTGGAGTGGGGAACTAATTGAATTGTACCTATTAAGTCTCCATAAGAACAATGATATAGGGCAAGGGAAAATCTAGTGAAATAAGTGCCGTAGACATAAATAAATTGAGAGACTGGTCCTACTACCATGATGAATGCCACACTTGACGATTGGATTCAACACGAAGCGATTCCATTCTCTGTCGATTTGTCCAAAACTTTCTATGCTTCCATTGACAGAATCATCGCCTCACTTGATGCCTCAGTGGAGTTGCTTGGCTTTGGAGAAGCACTCCACGGCGGCGAAGATATTCTTATGCTCCGCAACCGGCTTTTCCAGTGCTTAGTGGAGACACATGGCTACAGCGCCATCGCAATTGAAAGCAGTTTTCCCCGAGCACGTTTAGTAAATGATTACGTGGCCGGTCGCGGACCAGCATCGTATGAAGATATTAAAGACACCGGATTTAGCCACGGCTTCGGCCGGCTTGAAGCGAATCGAGAACTTGTAGAGTGGATACGAAGCTACAATGCAGACCCTTCCCATCATGTCAAAGTCAACTTCTACGGCTTTGATAGTCCGACAGAGATGACCTTTAGCGATAGCCCACGCCAAGTCTTGCATTTTGTTCTAGATTACCTCTCCTCGATTGATAGTGCCAGCGGCCAGGAGTATCGTGAACGTATCGATGCACTTCTTGGCCAGGACTCCGATTGGGAGAACCCTGCTGCAATGATGGACCCGACGAAGTCAATAGGTCTATCACCCGCTGCAACGTCACTCCGGATTGAGGTGGAAGATCTCATCATGGAACTGCGCTTACGCCGTCCCGAATTTGTGGCTAAGAGCGATGAGGGTCGTTATTTGGAGGCTATGCAATATGCAATGATGTCCAAGCAGTTGCTGAACTATCATGCGGTGCTGGCGCAGACTTCTGCTAAACCTGGTGGAAGGCTTGTCAAAGGTCTTGGCATCCGTGACCTAGTAATGGCAGATAATCTGGCATATATTGTATCCCGCGAGCGTGGTAGAGGAAAAGTCCTGGTCTTCGCTCATAACAGCCACCTGCAGCGTGGAAAGGCGCAATGGCAATTAGGCGCTGATTTACTTATCTGGTGGCCAGCAGGAGCCCAACTCAATGAGATGCTCGGCTCACGTTATGCCGTCATCGGAACAGCTGTGGGAATTTCTGAGGCCAATGGTATCGGCCAACCCGAAGCTGGTACTCTTGAGGCGCGGCTGATTGCTGTACCAGGGCCTGTACGGTTCATTCCAGCTAACAAAGGTCAAGGGCTTCCAGCCTTGGAAATCGACTTGCTTCCAACCCGCTCCGGCAGCATGAAGAATCAAACTTACTTTGCATTGACTCCTCAAAGCTTCACTGATTTCGACTGGCTGGCTGTCCTTAATTCAACGTCATACTCCCGTGGTGGGCCACAGCTGTAATCGTGGGATAAAGGAATCTCTGTACGTCAGCAGCTGGTGTCTTACAAGAGCCCAGTACTTTTATTACTTTCACTAACTTTTTCACTCCTGTATTTTTCCCGGATTTCTTCGATCATTTCCTCATTAGCTTCAATAACAAAAGCTCCTACGTACCCGCATTCCTTGCAGTGGTAAACCGCACCTCCATACCCGCCAGCTTCATAATATAAATCTGCATTTCCGCAGACAGGGCAAACTTCAATGAATTTTTCTTTATCCAGAACAATTTCCTCCTTCGGAACGGCTTGCAATATCGAATTGTTAAATATATATAAGAAGGATGATTTTAATAAAGATATAGTATCTATTAACCAGTATCTATTAACCAGTAGCTAAAGATATCAGCCAGTATTTGGAGAATCCTGATTGGATATTAACACCATCTAAGGAATCCTGAGAAAAAACGGAATTCCAGATAAATTCCGAATTTTATACAGAATGCGATTTAAGGCTTACAGTGAGTAAAAAATGACTGAAATGATGACCCCTGCAATGCGCCAGTACTACGAAGCCAAGCAGGCATATCCTGACACCCTGATCTTTTTCCGCATGGGAGACTTCTACGAATCTTTCGGGGAAGATGCAAAAACGATTGCAAAAGAACTCGAGATCACGCTTACAGCCCGGGGCAAGGACAAATCAGGAGAAAGAATGCCGCTTGCAGGAATACCCTATCATGCAATTGACACCTATCTTCCAAGGCTCATAAATAAAGGGTATAAAGTGGCAATTTGCGAACAGCTTGAAGACCCGAAAAAGGCAAAGGGAGTCGTAAAACGAGGGGTTGTCAGGGTGGTTACGCCCGGCACTGCAATTGACTCTTCAATGTTTTCAGATGCTTCAAACAATTACCTTATGGCAGTTGCAGGACGAGAAATAGGAAAGTCCGGAAAGAATGCAGAAAAAGAAATAGAAATTGGAGTATCCTTTCTCGATATTTCCACAGGGGAATTTCTTACAACACAGTTTCGGGACTCAGAAAGTTCTGAAAAGCTTCTAAGCGAGCTTGCTCGCATGCGGCCTTCCGAATGTATCCTTCCTCCCTCTATGTATGGGAATCCAGACCTTACCGAGCGATTGAGAGCTCAGACTATTGTTCAGGAGTTTGCCCCTGACATTTCAGGAGCAAAGGAAGCCGGAGAAAGGTTAAAAACCCATTTCAGGGTTGCAACCCTTGAAGGTATGGGATGTGAAAATCTAGATTTTGCAGTATATTCGGCCTGGGCTGCCCTGGAATACGCACAGACCACACAGATGCGGGAGCTTACTCATATCAATACCCTGAGAACTTACTCTAATTCCGAATTTATGATCCTTGATTCCGTAACCCTGCGGAATCTCGAAATCGTGAAAAATGTGCGAGATGAAGGGGACGAAAACTCACTCTATCGCATTTTGAACAGCACGAAAACGCCGATGGGAAGCCGTACTCTGAAAAAATGGCTTTTGAAACCTCTACTTTCTGTAGAAAAAATCAACCATCGACTTGATGCGGTTGAAGAACTGGCAGAAAAGACTCTCCTCCGCTACGACCTCAGGAACTGGCTTTCAGAGGTCAGGGATATAGAACGCCTCGTAGGCAGGGTAGTATATGGAAATTCAAATGCAAGAGACCTCGTAGCCCTGAAAAAATCCCTTGAAGCTCTACCTCCTGTCCGGGATTCCCTTATGGATAATGTCGAATCCGAACTTTTAAAGGAGATTGCAGTCGGGCTTGCATCGTTTTCCGAACTTGAAAATCTCGCCAAAATGATAGCTCGGGCAATAGTTGATGAGCCTCCTGTATCGGTTAGGGAAGGAGGCATGATAAAGTCGGGATACAGTGAGGAACTTGATGAACTCAAGGATATTGCAAGCAACAGCAGGCAGTGGATTGCAAATTTTCAGCAGAAAGAAAGAGAAAGAAGCGGCATAAAGTCCCTGAAAGTGGGATATAATAAGGTTTTTGGGTATTACATAGAGGTAACCAATGCTAACAGTAGTCAGGTGCCTGACGACTATATCAGAAAGCAAACCATGGCAAATGCCGAGCGCTTTTTTACCCCTGAACTTAAGGAAAAAGAGAGCCTTATCCTGACAGCCAATGAAAAAGCTATAGCTCTCGAATATGAAATTTTTACAGAAATCGTGCAGACACTTTCAGTTCATTCAAGAGAACTTCAGGAAACCGCTGAAAGAATAGGCGCGCTCGATGTGCTTGCAGACCTGGCTGAAGTAGCAGAAAATAACAATTATATCAGGCCCCAGCTTACGGACGACTGCAAGATCCTTATACGGGACGGGAGGCATCCTGTAGTTGAAAATACCGTACATGGCGGTTTTGTGCCGAACGATACTGAAATGGATTGCAAGGAAAACCAGTTTTTGCTGGTAACAGGTCCAAACATGGCAGGAAAGTCCACCTACATGCGGCAGACTGCCCTTATAGCTATTATGGCTCAGGTAGGCTCTTTTGTTCCTGCATCCTATGCTTCAATAGGGATTATTGACCAGGTCTTTACAAGAATTGGGGCATTTGACGACCTTGCAAGCGGGCAGAGCACCTTTATGGTAGAAATGGTTGAGCTTGCAAACATCCTGAACAATGCAAGTCCCAGAAGCCTTGTGCTTCTTGATGAGATAGGGAGAGGTACAAGTACCTATGACGGGTACAGCATTGCAAAAGCTGTTGTGGAATTTTTGCATAACAGGGGAAGAACTGGAGTAAGGGCTTTATTTGCAACTCATTACCACCAGCTCACAGCCCTTGAAGAAAAATTGAAAAGAGTCAAAAATTATCATATCGCAGTAAAGGAAGAAGGTCATGAGCTAGTATTTCTGCGAAAAATCGTACCAGGTGCAACAGACAGGAGTTACGGAATCCAGGTTGCAAGGCTTGCGGGCGTCCCAGAAAAGGTAATCGAAAGGGCAAATGAGATTCTTAGGGAACTCGAAAGAGAAAATGTGCTCGAAGAGGCTGAAGACGGTAGTAACGGGAAAAAGAGAAAAAGCAAAGCTACAGCACGTTATACCCAGATGATGCTTTTTGACCCAGGGAACAGTGGCGGAAATTCGGCAGAGGTGAACAGGTCCGGCCCTGTAGAAGCCGCCCTGAGAAAATTGAATGTGGAAGAGATGACGCCAATAGAAGCCTTGAACAAGCTCCATGAACTGAAAAGGCTGCTTGATTAACTGGGCTACGGTTGACTAAAGGTAAATTAATTGTTTGATTAACTGGACTAAGGATTGATTAAGGGTAAATTAATCGATGGATCAAGGGTTGATTAAAGGTCAATTAAAGGTTGATTAAAGGATATCCAATGAAAATTTTCTGGTCCGGATGGAGTTAAAGGAATGATGGAAGAACATCTTGAAGCGAAAGAAAAAGCTAAGGGAAATAAAATTCGAATTCTTGATAAGGATACGATAAACAAAATCGCGGCTGGAGAGGTAATCGAGCGCCCTGCGTCCGTAGTAAAAGAGCTGATAGACAACTCAATCGATTCAGGAGCTACGGATATCCGAATTGAAGTCGAAAAAGGCGGAAAACGTTCAATTCTTGTCCGGGACAATGGATGCGGGATGGGCAGAGAGGATGTCCTGCTTGCATACAAAAAGCATGCAACGAGCAAGCTCACTCGAATTGAAGATCTCAATACTATTTCTACAATGGGGTTCAGGGGAGAGGCTCTTTCGTCTATCACAGCTGTTTCAAAGGTTGAGATCCTTACCCGGCCTCCAGAAGAAATCACAGGCACTAGGATAGTGATCCATGGGGGAAAAGCTCTCGAAACTTCGGATGCAGGCACGGCTCCAGGCACATCTGTACACGTAAAAGACTTGTTTTACAATACCCCGGCAAGGCAGAAATACCTCAAAAGCGACCGTACCGAGCTTGCCCATATTACTGATACGGTAATGCATCTTGCCCTGGCAAATCCGGAGATTTCCTTTACTCTGCTCAGTGAAGGAAAGCCAGTCATAAGAAACGCAGGCTCAAGTGAACCTTTTAAAAGCATTGTAAATCTTCTGGGACCAGATACGGCTCGTTCAATGCTTCCCCTGGAATACAGGACAGAAGATTTTGAAATCTGGGGATACATCTCAAAGCCTGAAACCACGCGAAGAGAAAGCGACCAGCTTTTCCTGTTTGTAAATACTCGTCCGGTAGTTTCAAGAGCCATCAATAAAGCTATTCGCGAAGGATATTATACAAAAATTCCAAAAGAACGTTATCCTGTGGCAGTGCTTTCTCTTATTGTTGATCCCGGGGAAGTGGACGTTAATGTGCACCCCCGCAAAGCCGAAGTGCGTTTCAGCCGGGAGAAAGAGCTTGGAGATGCGGTCACATTTGTGATAGAAAAAGTACTCTCCGAGAATGCTCTGGCCCCTGAAATCCGGGAAAAAAGAGACCGAGCTTTTCAGAAAACCTTTGAGGTTTCAGGTTCTTCAGGTAGATTGCAGGTCTCCGAAGCTGCGGAAACTTTTAGAAGCACGGAGGCTGGAAAGGAAACCGGGATTCTGGAGAAAACCTTCCTTCCTGAAAGTAGCAAGGTTCTTAGAGATAAAGCCGAGACATATGTTTATCCGGTAAAAGACACTGAGAGGAGGCTAAAAAGGTCAGAGCGCCTTCTGGACTTTACCTCAGAGGGAGGAGCGCAGGAAATTTCAGGCGATAAAAAACTGGATAACAAAATCGAGCAGGAAAGGGAGAAAGAAGGAGAAGGTAGAAAGAGAATAACAGGTATTCAAGAGACTGAAATTCAAAAAGCAGGTTCAGAGGAGAAGGAATCTGAGGACATCAATGCCGAAAAGAGGCAAAAGACAAAACAAAAACCAAATATGGATTCTTTTGAAAATTTGCGGATTATAGGGCAGGTCTCGAAGCTGTACATCCTTGCCGAAAGAGGAGAAGACCTTGTGCTTATCGACCAGCACGCTGCTCACGAGAGAATTCTTTACGAGCAGGTTTTGAAAATGAAAAAGTCCAGGGTGCAGGAGCTGATCACACCTGTAACCATAGATCTTACTCCTAAAGAGAAAGTGCTTATGGAAGAATACATTCCTTATCTGGAAGATTGTGGTTTCGGGATTTCAGAATTCGGGGATAATACATACGTAGTCACCTTCGTGCCTGAGGTTTTCGGGCGGCTTGAGGATCCCGAGGTTATCCATGATGTAGTTTCGGATCTTTTAGCTTCAGGAAAAGTTAAAAAGGACACCAGAATTTCGGAAAAGGTCTGCAAGACTCTTGCATGCAGGGCTGCGATCAAAGGAGGAGCAGCTTGCAGCCCAAGACAGATGGAAGATCTAATAGAGCAGCTTAAAAAGGCTGAAAATCCCTACTCCTGTCCTCATGGCAGGCCCACAGTGATCACATTTACAAAAGGAGAACTGGACCGCATGTTTGCAAGAATCCAGTAAAAAGGGCTACAGTCTGGGAAAAATTCTATCTAATTTTTTCCCCTTTTTCTCTTAATATTTATTTTTACTCGGATTTCCTAAATAGGGTTCATTACTGCCTTCCTTATTTCTCCCAATTATTTTAGAGTAAAACGAATTGTACTCCAAACTTGTTTCAATGAGGTTAAAAAATATAGTAGGGAGATCTAAATATGAAGATTCTATTGAGATATTATGGAGATATAGCTAACATGTCCATAGTCAATTAACGTTTCTCCATTAAGGATCATTCTTAGTTTCCTATACATTTATATAATATAACTTAAGATGTAGTAGTGTGCCAGGCGAGTGCTGGCATTTGAAAAAGGCATCATTCCCAAGGCTATTTTTCACACACCAACCCAAACCCCCAATAAGGAACGACTCCCCAATCGTTCCATAATCCAGGATAAAACCCCATTTCCGAAAAACAAACCCCCACTCCTGGAATGATGCCACCTCTTTTCTATTCTATCTGTTCTTTTGGCGTCAGTTATTTTTATCATAAAGTATGGAAAACGAAAAAATATGGCAAGGTGTATCCCGAGAATCAATTGGGTACTTTTTAGATTTTCACGTCAATACATTTATAATAAAAAACCTCCGAATATTCTTCCATGATAGATCCTGTTAACAATTTCAAGATTCCTGATGAATGGATTGCCCGCTCCGGGCTGCCCAGGGAAGAACTTGAAACAAAAGTAGCATCCGGGATGATTGTGGTTCTGAGTGACGGGTCTGTCCTCAAACGAGGGTACACTACAGGAACCACAGCAAGTGCAGCTGCAAAAGCCGCAGTCCTTTCTCTTAAGAAAACGGTTGATAGCGTGTCCGTCCCGACTCCTGTGGGATTGAGAGCCCAGCTTGAGGTCAGCGAAGCTTCACAGGGGCGTGCAGTTGTGAAAAAGATTCTAAATGACCATGAATCCGATATTACCCGGGGGCTTGAATTTGTAGGAGAAGCAAGGGAAGCTGAGGGAATCCGAATTCTCGGAGGAAAAGGCATAGGAATTGTCAGAAGGGATGGGCTGCAGGTTCCGAAAAATCAGCCGGCAATTAACCCGAAACCAATGGAACAGATAAAGGCCGCAGTGCAGGAAGCCGTAGAAGAACTGGGCCTGAAAGGAGCTGAGGTTACAATCTCAATTCCGGAAGGGGAGAGAATCGGAAAAGAGACCCTGAATAGCAGGATCGGCGTTGAAGGCGGAATTTCGGTACTTGGAAGCACGGGATTTGTTGAGCCCTGGAACGACCATCTGGGAGAGATGAAAGGAGATCTGATCCGCTGCACAGATAAGGTAGTTCTGACTACAGGCAGGGTCGGAATGCGCTACTCCCATATGCTTTTCCCTGATTATACAGTCGTTATGGTTGGAAGCAGGATCTCGGAAGGGCTTGATTACGCCTCAGGCGATATAATTATCTGTGGGCTTCCCGGCCTTGTCCTTAAATGGGGAAACCCTGAAATGCTTGAAGGCAGCGGGTATGCAACCGTTGTTGAAATGCTTAAAAAAGCGCCTGAACACGTACGCCTTAAAGAAGCTTTCGAGATGGCAGTCGAGAAAGGAAAAGGTGCAAGAATCATAGTGATCGACAGAGATGGTTCGGTCCTGATGGACAGCAAAAGTGAGATTTGAGCTAATAAGAATAGATAATTATACTAAAAATCGGATAATTAATCTGAAAATCATATAATTAAAAGCTGAATACCAGGTAATTAAGCTGAAAATCAGATAATTAAGCTGGAATATGAAATATTATACTTGAAAACTTAGACAGATAAAGGGGAAGAAAAATGATTGTGGTAGGAGTTGGAGTTGGGCCTGGAATGCTTACGGAAGAAGGAATAAAGGCTATAAGGAAAGCCTCTGTGGTTTATGGTGCAAAAAGAGCCCTTGAAATTGCCCAGGGATATATAACATGTGAAGCTAAACCGATTAAAGACTATAAGTCGCTTCACCTTCTGCCACCAGACGCAGTCGTCCTGTCCACAGGTGATCCCATGTTTTCAGGGTTAGGAAAATTCGCAGGGGAGAAGGACACAATCATTCCGGGGATTTCCTCAATGCAGGTGGCGTGTGCACGTACTAAAGTAAACCTGACCAACCTCTGCGCAATCACAGCCCACGGCAGGGACTCGGAACCTGCAAGAGCTGAGTTAGTCCGAGAGTTAAATAACGGAAGAAATATCTTCCTGCTGCCGGAAGAGGCCTTTGGCTCGTTTGAGGTCGCAGAAATCCTGAAAGAAATGGGTATTGAAGCTGAACTTTATACCTGCGAAAACCTCGGTTATCCTGAAGAAAGGATTGCAAAAGGCACGCCTGAAAACCCGCCAGTTCCGGAAACAATTCTTTATGGGCTGCTTGTCGTACAAAAAAGGTAATTCTCTGAAAAGCAAACAGAGTGTCGCCGATAGGTAGGCTAAATCTAGTAAAACCGTTAGTTTTGGCAGAGCCTGTAATTTCTAACGTGCGGGCTGGAACAATGAAAGCATTGAAGTTCAGTTCTTGATTTAACTTACCATGAGGCGCATGACTACATAAAAGATCAAATCCCCAAAAACGACGGCAGTAATAAATCCTGCTGTAATTGAAAGCATGAATGGTAATCCGAGAGTAACCCATATATCTTTCTCAATCAAACCTTTTTTCAGATACTCATCAAGCTCCGGTTTTTGATCTGCATCGAAGTTGAGGCCTGTAAGGGAAAATTTCTTTTTGAGTCTTCCACTTTCATCAAGCTCAAATTTTTCAAGCAGGCCAAGGTGTTTTTTATATTTCAGGGAAGAAACTTCAGTCCTGTATCCTATAAACATGTAAAGTGGATTTTTGGTCATTTCAGGCGAAAAATGCAGGACGTTATAGCAGAACATCCCTAGAGGAACAAGCGTTGTCAAGAGAAGAGCATTTCCCAGTACCGTAAATGTAAAAAGTCCTACAGGCGGAATCCCAAGCAGGGGATATATTTTTCCTGAAAAGCTAAAGACTGGATAAGAAGGAAAAAGGATGGAAAGCGCTATCAGTCCTTTTGCATCTCCACCCCCGAAAGCTCCGAGCTGAAAAAGGATATAAACTACAGCGAAAACAAGAACTCCTGAAAACAGGAGAGGTTTAAGATAGTAAGTCCCGTCGGTAAACACTCCGTAAGAAATGAACACAGACCCGGCTGCAAGCATGTATTTCCAGACCTTGTTTGAGACCCTGCGGGAATTAAGGTCCGAATAACAAGAGTACAATAAAAAGGGCATGCTGAACAGGATTTTGAGGATTTCTATCATTTCAACTCTGCAACGAAACTAGTTTTACAGTTATATAAATTTATTACTTATCTACTTTATTGATTATGTAGTTGAAAATCTTCTGCAGAACAACTGATTACTTCGCTCCCTATGATAATCTTAGTAGAATGAAAAAGGTATGAACAGAATTGATAAAAAGGCAGAAAAAACTGAAATCCAGTTCCAAGTAAATATAATAAGAATTTCATTACGCGTCGGAGCAGCCACTACCATCGTTAACGAGCGATAAGCTTATACATAAGAAGTTCTATTTTATGGTGCTTAATCCTTTTAATTTTCAATTTCAATCCAGGGCTCGTGGTCTAGACGGTTATGACGTCGCCTTCACACGGCGGAGGTCCTGAGTTCGAATCTCAGCGGGCCCACTCTCTTTTATATTCTTATTTTCAGATCCCAAGAGTGTAGAGAGCCTCTTTTCTAATGCTTCAATTCATTCTTCAAGATCAGCTTTTTCTTCAAATCGTGTAACTTTAAGTTCACAGTTAATCCCTTCTTCAAGAGCAATTAAATAAACAGGTTTACTATCTTACTAGGGAGGAAAACAGCAATGACTGAAATGACTGAAAAAGAAAAAGCATCTCGAGGTTTATTATATAATGCATACTATGATAAAGAGCTGATCGATGAGCGAGCTTATTGTAAAGCACTTTGCTACGAATATAATCAGCTTCATCCAGCAAAAATTGAGGAAAGAACAGCTTTAATTCAGAAACTTTTTGGCAAAATTGGAGGTTCTTTTCTTATTGAGCCGCCATTTATGTGCGACTACGGTTACAACATCGAGATAGGCAGCAATTTCTATGCAAATCACAACTGTATCATCCTTGACGCAGCAAAGGTTGTTTTTGGTGATAATGTGATGATCGCTCCAAACTGCGGCTTCTATACAGCCGGACATCCACTTGATGCAGAACGCCGCAACACAGGACTGGAGTATGCTTATCCAATTAAAGTCGGGAGCAATGTATGGATAGGCGGTAATGTTGTTGTACTGCCTGGAATAACTATCGGAGATAATGCTGTTATCGGCGCTGGAAGTGTTGTGACAAAAGATATTCCGCCTGGCGTTGTTGCCTTTGGGAATCCTTGCAGAGTTACTCGTGAGATTATTGATGGAGATAAGAAGTTCTAATCTTTGTTTTTGTGAGTCTGGCTTTGTTTCCTTTATATTTCTGACAATAGTAATATACAGAATATTTTCCTTTCTGTCTCTATAAAGCCTTAACACGGCGAGGGTTCTGAGTTCGAATCTTATAGTTAAGGATCATTCACTCTATTGCCAAAAAGTGCAAAATCCTTTGATTAAGAAGGATTTCTGCTCCCATATAATTTATACCGTGTTCATCTTTCTTTATCTGATTTGTGAATTCCGGAATAACTGAATTCATCGAGCATAAAAATTTTGCAGTTAAGTTTTCGATGGGTTTTGTGTATGAGCCTATCCCAAAACTCAAAATTATCTTCGAACCGATAAGAATTTCAGAACTATTTTTCATGATCGGAAAATTCATTAATTTTACGAACTCAAATTCAGATAAGTAATTTTGAGTTTTGGGATAGGCTCGTAATAAAAGAGATTTTTGGAAAATAATTTTTTTGACATTAGTTATTGAATATTTTTAAATTGGTAGGGATTAGCTATTTTACAAAATCTTGTAATTGTGATTATGCTGGTTCATAAGGCACATCAAAATATATCATCTCTGCAAAAAGAACAAGCATCGATATACAAATCATAACTCCTAGAATAAAAGCAATAGCATCTCTAATATTTTCAATCAAACTCTTACTTGTCTTTATTATCCCACTATTCTCTGGACATTCTGCAATTTTCATGTTAATTATTTTGTTATACAATCCTATAAAATCTAATATATATTTTAATGCTAGTAGACTAAAATAGGGAATAAGCACAAATATCGTCAAAATTCCTGAACCTATTCCTACATACTTAAAATTATCGTGATCAAAAATCGTTGTGAAAACTGGAATGGAGCCAATGAGTATAATTAACTCTACGTAAATCCAAGCATAAGGCTCAACATTATGTATTATATCTTCAAAAATGACTTTCGGTTTTTTTATTAATTTACATGGTATTTTGTTAAATATAGCTTTACCCCCGTCCCATTCCCCGTTTCAATGGATTATATGTTTTCTTTTTTGATATATTCTTGGACTAATTCTAAATTAATGAAAATTCCTAACGAACCTATCCCAAGAACCATTTTACTCCCATATTGTGAGGTGTCCATAACTATTTTCCTAATCAATAGTTCGACTGTTCCTTTCAAAACAAGATTCAAAGAAGTAGTTTTTGAGTTTTGGGATCAGCTCTATAATACCGCCATGAGAAACTTTTAAAGCTAAATTATAGCTGTTAAAATCACATAATTTTGCACTCTTGCTAATATATCCTTAAATTGCCTTCACCCACGACTTCCCATCCCATTTTTTACGATGCATCATTATCATTGCACGGTTTAAGAGAAGTTCTTCGCCCGAGTCGATGAAACCGTTCACATTCTTGAGTCCATGTTCGAAAGTATATCTAAGGCGTCCAGAATACCATTCTAAAAATTTTAAAAATGCTTCGAATTCCGATACCCTCAGTTCCTGCATAAAGAATTCAATGCATATTTTTTGCAGTTGGTCTTGTCTCGGTAGCCAGAAATAATTAATTGAATTATTTCCGGGATAGAGTAAAACCTCAACTTCTTCAGAAGCAGGATTATAAACAAAATCCCCGGATTGGAAAACCCATTTTCTTTGAATTTCCTTTGCTGATTCGCACATTTTGATGTATTTCTCTGATGTATCCACTTAACCATCCTCAGAAATCATCACTCATGCAATATTTAAAAGGAATATCCGAGCTAACTGAAAGTATTTGATCTCAAATGGTTGTTATAGAGCCTATTCTAAAACTCAAATTGAGCCTCTGAATCCCAAATTTTAATACCAGTTGGGTTTCAGATTATGAAAATTGCCTTGAAATTCTTACTGAAATGAGAAACAAGATTGGTTTGGTATGAGCTCATTGCAAAAAAGGATGGGGAAAATAAATAGAATTGCTACTTAAAGTGACAAGCAAAAAAGTCATGTTTATTCTTTTCCTGCCTTCAATCATCCTTGATTCTTACTCTTAAGCTTCTCAAGCAGGCTTGATACTCTTTCCTTCGCATTCTCTGTCTCTTGCACATTTTTAGTGATGGTAATATCCAGAACATCACCTTCCTTGCTGCATGCAGGCAACAAAAAGAGAGGGATGTCAATTTTTATTGACTCTTCATCCCTTATAAGCAGCACTGCATTACCTTCTTCTATGCGGTCAAGAGTAACTTTGAAATTTTCCATCTTCAGCTCTCCAGTTTTGAGATCAGCTTTCCATTATCATCGTAAAGATATGCTGTGTCACCATCGTTGTTCCATATAGGGTCGTCTAATTGCCAGTAAAGCTCAGTAGCTGAGTTTATGCCCTTTCCGGTAAATACAGTTACGGTAGATCCTGCATTCAGGGTGTAAGGCTGAAACGTATAGGTATGTTTACTGCCTTCATCTTCAATTTTCCAGCCGTTCAGGGAAACTGGAGAAGACCCCGTGTTTGATATCTGAACCCATTCATCTTGAAGATTCAGGTCGCTCACATAAATAGTCGATTTTGCAGAACCTGGAGTTTCCGACTCTTCAGTTGTTGAATCTGTAAAAGTGTAAGCTCCATTTCTACTGGAGATAGTCCCGGTTTTTTCAGTTGTTACGGCATAAGTAGACCCATCGGTTGTAACAGTAATTGTTCCATCCAAGTCTGTTCTGTAGACTTTTGAAGCTTTCTGTAATTTTTCAAGAATTTCAGCATGAGGATGTCCATAGTCGTTTCCTGCTCCAACTTCGATAACACTTGCTTCAGGACTTACAGCTGAAATGAACGATGCTCCACTACCAGATCTGCTGGAGTGATGTCCGACTTTTAATATGTCAGAATCTACATTATATCCAGCTTTCATGATATGTTCCTCGGTTTCAAGGCCTGCATCACCCATGAGCAAGAATGAAGTGGTTCCGTAAGTTACCTTGAGGACTACTGAGTTTTCGTTCAAATCTTCAGAATATGTCTTTGCAGGATTTAAGATCTCAATATCAACAGCAGGATCAAAATCGATTTTTTGACCAGCTTGAGCTACTTGAAAGGGAATGTTTTTCTGATCAATAGTGGTCAGCATATTCTCGTAAGTCTTAGAGGTATGAGGGTATCCACTGTCAACAAAATGCTCTACCTGGAAGTTGTTAAGAATCTCGTTCATCCCGCCGATATGATCAGAATGCGGATGGGTTGCAACTACGTAATCCAGTGTTGAAATTCCCTGGTTCTGCAAGTAAGCTGTGACAACTTTTCCCTGATCACTTTCTCCTGAGTCAACTAACATGGATTTTCCATCAACTTCCAGGAGGATTGAGTCTCCTTGATCAACATCCAGGAAATGTACGGTAAGGTTCTGGCCTGATATAGTGACGGTATTTTGAGTAGTTGTAGGAGTCGTTTGTTCCGAAGCTGTTTCAATAGGAGCTTCTTTTTGATCTGTACATCCGGTTGCAATGAGTATTAGGGTCAGGCAGAAGATTGCGGTAGTCAGTTGCGAGGGTTTCATAAATATATTAATGCGTCAGATGTATTAGAAACTTGCATTGAGCTCTCTTAAAACTTATTTTGTTTTTAAAAGCTACAAAGATGAAAATTAATACCAAAAAAAGTACTTTAAGCTTATATTTTTAGAAGGATTCGAGCTCGAATCTTTCTATCCTAATGCAAGTGTTCTACCTTTTCTTCTCTCGGATTCTTATAGCTACAGAGATCTATTGGATGTAAAAGAAGTTAAAAACTATATTGTATGGATATTGGGAAATTCGTTAACTCGTGGTACCGTGTAGCGAGATTAGCTTTTAGGTTTCAAAACTATTGATTATTCCAACTCCTATTTACAATGACAGCGATAAATAGTGAACGTCTAGTTTGTCTCCCTTACCACACGGCTTATTATGTATATCTTCTCATTACTCGCCGACATAGATCCGGCATAAAGTCTTGTTTTTTCATCAGATCTAAATAGACTTTACACGGCTGAAGGTTTGAGTTCGAATCGCAGTGGGCTCAATCTCTGTTTTTCTTTTTTTCTGATTCTAAGAGAGTATAGAGCTTCTTTTCTAATGCTTCTATTCTTGTTTCAAAGTCAGATTTAGCTTCTGACTGTATAACTTTAAGTTCACAATTTAACTCCTCGTCAAGGGAAATCACATAGATAGGTTTGCCATTATACTCTGTTTTGAAAATATAAGCAATTTCTCCTACTAAATCTTCTTCTGATTGCGGAAGCCTTACTAAAGGATACGTGATCTCTGTTTTTGCCTTATGTTTTATGACCTTGGACTTACCTAAAAGCTTCATTTTTGACTTCTATAGCATCAAATAATAATTACCAAATATTTATGTAACGTTCTATTTTCTGTTATGTAGGTAAAAAGAAAGGAAGATAATGCTAGTACCCCCTTAAAATTTCACAAAACGCTTTCCAATATATCGCAATCTAAGCAATACTAAAGAAAAATCAACGTCAATAATAATTTATAGTTAACTTTATTCAATATAACCTTTCATTATTGAAAGATGTTAGCTTTATACATCGAATATTTCCGAAAAATAAGGAAAAACATGGTAAAAGTTCTAGTTAGAACTTTGATAAATACAACTTTTTGGCTAGCTGTTTATAAAGAGTATATAAGTAATTTGTTGGAATCAGAGGTGTATCGAAGTTCTCTCTAGTATTTGAATTACTTTGGATTACTCACCGTTTGATAATATTGGATCTACGTGTAGGATTATTGCTATGATTATTCCCAGTAGAAGTAACTCAATTGGTATGAGAAGTGGAGCTAATGTGTTTGTGCTTGTACTAATTGCTTCCTCACCTATTGTAATGTAAAGGATGAAGCTAAAAAATCCAGCTGTCATTAATGCAAGTATGTTTATTAATATATGGCTTTGTTTTCTTTTTGATGATATTATTATGTAGTATACTAAAAGTAATATTATGAAGAAGAAAACTGAAATGTATTCGATGTCTTGCTTTATTGTTAATAGCAGTGTTGTAATTACAAGGAATATTTGTACAAGTTCTTTTTGTAATGTAATTTGGTCGGTTTGCATCGGTTGATCTGTCATAATTTACTTATTAAGTAATTAGGTATAAATAGTTATTGGAATTTTTTCCAAGTTGCGTTTTAACTTGTAAGCTGACAATGTAATTTGTATTCTAACTTGTTTATGAAAATTATTTATTAGCTCGGCTATTTCAGGATATATAGAAGTACGGACTTTGTAGACGACAACTAAAGTAGTATATAAGAAAGACTCTATTCTAAAATCTAGTGATTAATCATTGAAGCGTGAAGCTTTTAAAACTCCTGTTTTCAGGCAAGTCTAATTTTTAGGAGCAAATAGGAGTTGTAGTGAAATTTTATGGATTTATATAGTTTAACTAGTCAAATGAAGCCTTTATACTGCGGAGGTCCTGAGCTCGAATCTAAGCGGGCCCACTTAATTACTCTTGTTTTTTTGATTTAGAGGCTTTATGAACCTCCTTTCCAGTGCTTCAACTCTTGCTTCTAGGGCTGATTTTCGGATTATATTAGCGGTCCATGTTTAAACTTTGACTCAACAGAACTGCAGAAAAATTTTTGTCAAAAAATAGTTTTTCAAATCTGGCAAGCAGTATATTCACATTGTTTACCAGATTTGATCAATCACTTCGCAGGTTAATCTGCTTTATCTCCTTCTATATAGGAACACGCCAAGCAAACCGGCTATTCCATAAACCATATCAAAACCTGGAATGCCTGTTTTCTTTTCCTCTTCGGGTTCCGTATTAATTTCTGACCCTGAATTTTTTATATCCTCAGTGTTATCTGAGTCCTCAGGTTGTATTTTAGTAATGATTCCTTCATGAGAAAGATCTGACTTACCGGTTATTGCAAAGTAAGTATATCCTGGAACATTGGCTGTAAAGTAAAGGTACTCGCTGTCTTCACCTGAGAGGCTGACTGGTAGTTGTTCCCATATTTTGTTGCTGTAACGATTTAGTAGGACAGAAGCCTGATCTATCTTATTATCTTGAATCCAAGACTTTTCAACTTTGAAACAGATAGCGGGATTTTCTATGTTATCTGAGCTTGCAAATCCGCTGTTTCCTACCCAGACATTGAAGTACTTGTAGACCTCTCCTTCAGTCAGGTTGGAGGTAAGCGTGGATTTGTTTTTTAACTGTTCAACAATGGTTGTGGTCTTTCCAACGGTCTTCTTAGCATCGAAGCTCACAGATACAACACAGGTCGCATTATTTGTGAAATCAAACTTTATAGGATTGCCGTTTGTAACGAATGCTTGAGAAAGTTCCTTTACTTCAATGTTTCTTGCAGGCTCAGGAGAACCACCGCCACTACCACCGCTTCCACCACTGCTGTGGTGCTCTTCTTCCTCTTCATTTACAGTTATAGTAACCGTTTTCTCAGTAGTGCTGTTTGCATTGATAGCAGTCAGTTTGGCAGTGTAAGTCCCTGGAGAAGTGTATGTATAAACTGGATTTTTATCTATAGAATCTATTATCCCATCATTTTCAAAGTCCCAGCATAAAGAAGTCACATTTTCCGATAGATCTATAAACTGCACGGAAAGGGGAGAATTTCCCGACATTGGAGTTGCAGAAAAATTAGCAACAGGTAGTTTTGGAGCTTCAGATACAGTAATAAGGTTCTTCACTATCTTCTTAGTCGCAGACCCTACTGAATTGCTTTCCGTAAGTGATACTGTGTAAGTTCCTATATTAGAATAAATATGCTCTGGATTTTTTTCCGTTGATGTAGCTCCATCTCCAAAGTCCCATTTCAATACAGTCGATGTATCCATGTTGTTGTCAGTAAAAGTTACTCCTAGTGGTACTTTTCCAGAGATAGGGGATGCAGAAAACATAGCAGTAGAAAGGTTTGAGTTGATGGTACACATATAGATATCATAGTTTTCATCGCGCCAATCTTGCCACACTATCCTATCACCATAGATGGCAGGTGTAGATTTCTCTGATCTCGATTCATCGATGTTTATCTGAAACTCTTTGGAAACGGAGAGATCATACAGGTAGATGCTGTGAAAATCAGACCATATTATCTTGTCACCATATATCTTATGTGAGTAATGACGTGGTGATACAGTTATCTGGATTTTCTTGCAAGAAGAAATATTGTACATATTCAGGTTTTCGTTGCTATAATCCTGCCATACTATTCTATCGTTATAAATATTAGGAAGGAATTGGTCCGATTCATTTGTGGTTATCTGAGTCTCTTTGTGAGTAGAAAGGTCATACATGTAAATGTCCAGGTTTCCATTTCGCCAATCATCCCACACTACAAAGTCTTCATAAATAGCAGGATTCTGCTGATTTGACTCATTGGTAGTAATCTGAGTTTCTTTATCAGTAGAAAGATTGTACATGTAAATATCGTAGTTGCCATTGCGAAAACTATCCCAAACTATTTTGTCCTCGTAAATAGCAAGATTGTTATGAAGCGACCTATTCGCAGTAGTCTGAGTTTCTTTGCAAGTTTCTTTGCAAGTAGTGGTGTTGTATATACAAATATAGTGGTTCCCATCATGATAATTATCCCACACTATTCTGTCACCGTAAATGGTAGGAAAATACGTCATTGATTCACGGGTAGTAATTCGAGTCTCATTGTGAGTAGATAGATTGTACATGTAGAGATCGTAGTTGTTTCTATTACGAGTATCATACCACACAATTTTGTCACCGTAGATAGAAGGACCCCACTGGTCTGATTCGTTTGTGGTAATTTGAGTTTCCGTTATAACGATTTGACTGCCTTCAAGTTGTGTAGATCCAGCCGATGCCGTAGATGAAACGAAAATTAAAAAAAAGAAAACAAAGGCAATTAGAGCTAATACTATTGAACACAATTTCCACTTATTCTTCATCGATTTTCCCCGACTTATCTTTCATTCCTCAACATTAAAAAATAATAAAACAAGTTATCCATTGATAACTTTTAAATCTTTTCATAAAGGTTGACTTTATATTCCTTTAATCTGAAAATATTTGTTCAGGAAAATGGATTAAAGAGGATGAAGTAAAAATAAGATCATGAAATCTCAATGATATTTACAAAATTGAATGACTGAATTCAACGTACTTCTTATCGAAAAACAGGAAGTAGAGCGCGATTTTCACTTTTTACCAGACAAGATCTGGTAAGTAACCCTCTGCTTGATTATGACTCACCACGGTTTACAGGCTTTTAATTCTGTACAAGAACATGGAGAATTATAGTGAGTAATTTGGCTTCAAAATTGGATATGAATGTTTTGCTGGCTAAAAACCCAGTCATAAATTCAAAATTTATAAAATTGAATGCTAAATTTCTTACAGTTTCATACCCTGGTACTTCTATATTGGATGTAACTGACCTTTTGGAAGAAGTTAAAAATACGCCGACATTCTCCGTTGATAACTGTTTAATCGACTCCATTATAAATATCAATAATTGCTATTTTACATAATCCACCCACGGATTGATATGAATTTGATGAAATACACTGTATAGAGCTTAGATGATTCCATAAAGGGATAAGTAACATGCCGACTACATTGCAAATCCATCAAGGATAATGGCAAAAGATAATAATCATCTTATCAGGCAAGCTTAGAACTTTATCTTCCATTCTTGATCACAAGGTGCTCGTTAGATTGGCTAAGAATAGGAAATGGTTGGCCATGAAGATCAGTTCTGTGCACTGCCGAAGCTTGCTGTAACCGCTTAAAGGTTTCTTATGCGGATGCTCATAACTGTTTCCTGCTCCAACTTCGATTACACTTACTTCAGGACTTACAGCTGAAATAAAGCTTTCACATGGCGGAGGTCCTGAGTTCGAGTCTTAGCGGGCCCACTTTTGTTTCTTCTTTCTTTTCTGATTCTAAGAACTTATAGAGCTTTTTTCTAATACTTCAACTCTTGCTTCGAGGTCAGATTTTATTTATGAGTTCCTCCTAAAACTTAGGATTTGCTATTCGAATCCGATCCAGTATATTATTTTTATATTCATAATTATCAATAATATTATAAACTTGAATAAATTTTTCGAGATCCATTTATTATTATTTTCAAACTATTATATTGATCCGATTTTTACAATTTTATTTTTCAATTCCTCCAAATATTTAGACTTCTATTTATATGAAATGGGAGTTTATATATCTAAAAATAACAGGTGATACAATATTAAAAAAGAGAATACACCAAATTTTCATGCAAGTACTGGAGAAAGTATAGTTCGAGCTTGTTTTTGTTCTATAGCCAGTTTAAATCCACTTACATTGGCAATGGCTAATGCTTATCTCCAGCTTATGGATGATAAGAGATGGAGACATGTTGAAGAGTTCTTTCAAAATGTCGCAAAAGAAATGGAAGATCACGAAGCCAGATTACGCGAATTATATGATAGAACCGACCCCGATGAGAATCTTCACCTAATGTTTATCGCTATTGAAAAAGTCCAATTCGAATATAAAGAAATTAGAAGAAAAGAGTATGCTAGGTTATTTGTTAATAGTATTTTACTTGGGAGTAAGTTTGATTTCGATAAAAAGCGGATGTTTATTCAATTATATGATGAACTTTCAGATGGAGATATTAATTTATTAGGTAAATTTTATACGAACTTGAATTCAGTTCAGAATGTGATTCAATTAGAAATATTTGGGCGGGAGTTGGTCAATGTTGTTCCTTTTTTGATGCGCCTAGAATCTCGAGGATTGATTTATCAAAGACTTAATGATGCTCCTATTAAGACGACAGTATATGAAGGTCATAAAACCAACCTTGAAAATACTTGGAGAAATAAAATGTATGGTCTTACGCCAATGGGAATTAATTTTTGTGAATTCATATGTTCTGACTTTTAATTATTGCAGAAAAGAACAATAGACGATGTTAAACACATTACAACATACATAATGTAAGTTTAAACGCAAAACATACACAATTTCTTAATCGCACATTTTGTCGTGACTTTTTAGAATTAGTCGCCGAATTTTTATGTCTTCCTTATATTTCGTTGGTAGCCATAGACTTAATAGAGTTGACAATTGGTTGCCCATAGTGGATATTCTCCTTTAGAAGTTTCACTTTCTGAAGGAAAGTATTAAGGATTATCTCTTCCTGCTTTGATTCTGGTGCCTTACTCAGGAGAAAATTATATGCATTTACGGCTTCCGGGGTCAGGATCACTCGAACAGATTTCATAGTTCAAGTCCCTGAACCACTGCCTTTCTAAGATTTTCATTCCTGCTGTGAATCCAGGTTATTCCCTTAATCCCTACAGCAATTTTATTGCTCTGCTCCAGATAGTCCAGAATAACCATCAGAGTATTATGATTTACCTGTCTTGGCAACATTTTTTTGAGTTCAGCAACTGTTACAACGCTGTTCGGGCTGTTTTTCAGAGTGTCTTCGACCATAAGAATAGTATTAAGAGTCGGGGAAGGTTTTGTTTTATCAGAACTTAATGCTTCTGCCATTTCTGTTTCTCCAGTAGATTTGTAACAGCTTTAACGTTTTGCTTTTCAGAGACGATTGCGTAATAAAAAGTTATTGATTAATAACTAATTGGTATTTACAGATACTTATGTTTTCCGGAGTGAGATTTTTTGGATTGCCCTGATTTTCACTTATCTGAATAGTGATATTTGTCTCGAAATGTATCTGTCTTTCTCTGTTTTAGATCCAATTGGATCTCGGGCATTTTTAGAGTTCACCTGTGTTACAGTACTCAATATTCCTGGAGAGATTACTTCCCGAATCTTTTTGTATCAATCCAGAGGGGCATAAATTTCAGTCAATATCTCTTCAGGCTGAACTTCTCGCGGATCATTATGATATACCTCACGGATAGGACCAGAGATTCTTTTTCCGTTTTCTGCAATCCAGAAAAATAGTTTTTCATAAGTGAGAGCGCACTCCTCGTAAGGGCCCTTATGAATAATCTTTGCCATTTTCCCTCCCGGAAGCTCATATACCTTAATTTCCTCATCCCCTGTAATTTCAACAAATTCAGAGTAGGAAATATAACTTCAATATCGGCATTTCCTTCTTCATCAGCTTTCTGGACTTCTTCAACTGTGATCTCATGACAGAGAAAAGCAGGATAGGCGGTAATAGGAACGTTTTTGCTAAAAGCAAACTCACAAATTCTCTGAAACATTATTGGAATTTCCTTGTAAGATCCTGTCTTGCGCATACCAAGTACAAGCTGGGGGCTAAGTTCGACAATAGTAACCTCGGACATCAAAAACCTCCTTAATTCTTGAAAATGTATTGAAAAACTGTAATATATAGTTAAGGATCATCGATCTTCATTCGATTACACGGCGGAGGTACTGAGTTCGAATCTTAGCGAGCCTACTCGTGTTTATATCCTTACTTTCAGATTTAGGATTTTTATATACTTCCTTTTCTAACGATTCGACTCTTGCTTCGAGGTAAGATTTTTCTTCGGGTTGTGCAACCTTGTACAGACTCAAAGGTTCATAATTTATTTTTTGAAACTTGTCTTTTAGCTTTGATAACTAAAAAAGCGGTGAAAACAAAAAATTTAAAGAAGTAATACTATACAAAGATTAGTGATAAGTATGAAAACTAAAATTCTTTTTATTTCTCTACTTTTATTCATATGTTTTTCTTCCGCAAATTGTTCAGGTGCAATTATCGATGTGGGCCCGGGAACTTCCTTTCATCCTACAGGCTCAGACGACCAAAATGTTATTAATGCTGCCATACAATCAGCGAATTCAGGTGACACTGTACAACTTGCATCAACCACGTTTCACATAAGTTCACCCATAATCATGAAATCAGGAGTAACTCTTAACGGAAATGGAATTGGTGCGACAGTAATCTATTGTGACAATCCTAGCTCTAATTTTGCAACTCAAAATATTATTGAATGTAATGGTATTTCTAATATTGAAATTTCAAATTTCTTAATTGATGGTGGTTGGGGATCTTTAAGTAAAATGCATGCAGCAAAAAACAAGTATAGGGAGTATGAAAAAGGAGTTCTTTTGTCTGGCTGTTCAAATGTAGTTATCCATGACTTAAAAATGCAATACAGTATGGGGGACTTTATTGTCTGTAAAAAAAATACCAGCAACGTTCAGGTTTATAATACCGTGTGTAAACCAGGTCATGATAGTTTTGATGCATGGTCAGCTGGTGATGGAATTTCAATATTCAATAATTGCTGGGGCACTTTTATAAATTCTTGCATTAAAATTCATAATACGAAAAATGTTAAAATTTGCAAGAATACTTTCTACACCGATACCGGTTCTGGTAATGCCGGTGTAGAAGTTATGGGAGGTAATGTAACAGGCCTTAAGATTAATAATAATATATTTTCAGCACTTCAACTGAATACAATTTACCAAGATTCAGCTGATGGTGCCTGTTCAGGCAGAGGTACTGTTTCAAATAACATTTTCTATAACAGTCCTGCATATAATGGAATTAATGGTATGAATATTGCATCAACTGACAATATTGTAACCGACGCCTATTCATGCTCCAGGGGTACAAAAAATTGCGGGTATGTTGCATACAATGGCACAAGAAATTTACCTGTTTACAATGGTTCTATAGTACCTTCTGTTACTTTTCCGACTCATTGCAGTATAATTTCAATTGTTAACGGATATGTACGTATAAGCTGGGCATATTTGAATGCAACCAGCTATTCTATCAATGTATATAACAGTACATCAAAATTCGATTCTTCTCACTTAATATACAGCCTTATCACTTCACAAACATCTGCAAATGTACCAATAAGCCACAATGGGCCGTTTGCTATAAAAATCGGTGCACATGATGATGTTCATAATTCATGGGTATACAACAACCCTGTAAGTTTATTCACAGTAACTGGTAAAAAATCAGCCACAGTTCGTTCTGGTGTATTTGGATATTTAACAGATGCAACTACAGGTCAGCCTGTTCAAAGTGCTGTAATAACATTATCAAATAACACGTGGGATTGTACTCAAATTACCGATGTTGATGGGCTTTACCAGTTCACTGTAAACAGTGGAAAAGGCACATACTGTTTAACTGCTTCAGCAACAGGTTATCTTAACAGTCCTAAATTACCAGTAAATATGACAGGTATAAACACGGAAATAAATTTGAAAATGGTTGAAGCACCTGATTATTGTGCACCGCACTATGTACAGTTATATATTTCTAATAGTTCAAACGAGAGGGTTCCTGGGTGTGAAGTTCAGATTTATACGCCAAATAATGACCCAAATAATGAAAAACCGAATTTTTGTGCCTGGACAAATAAGGAAGGGAGAGCAAGTTTCCATTTGACTAAAGGAGTCACATATAAAATTGTAACAATTACTTTAGATGGAAAAAAGTACACCAGCAAATTGACACCTAATCTGGATCAATATACTATTACAATACCTACAGGTGATACATCTTCAACATCTTCAACACCTGCAAGTTCTACATCTTCAATACCTGCAATGAAGACTGTGATCAGTGCAAATTGCACATATAAACAGATAAACAATACAGCAGCTTATATTAATGCAAGCTATTATGATTCTTCATCACAGTCCAGTAACCTGATTTTTGTATTGGGCACCATGAGTGGTGGAAAAACATTTGTACCCTGTGGAATCTCAGGTACTAATGACAAAGTAAGTAAGCCTATAGGAGTGGTAACTGACTCTTTTATAGTCACTAACTATCCTGGAAAAATGTATACTGTGAGAATTAGCGCGCAGTCTCAAACTTATGGTACTGTATGTGAAAGCGTTCATATATCATTTCCAAGTAGTAATGTACCGGATGTAGGGTCTAATATGAGTTATTTCTGTGTTTTAATCTTAATTATTGCAGGATTCATATTGTCAAAAACTCGCAAGGCACATTAATTATCTGTGCCTCATTCTGGATTTTTCTTTTTGTGGAACCGTGTTCTGGTGATTTGATTCCTCACTTAGTGAGAAAGAAATGTCTAGCGCATTTGGCTCGTCAATTACAGTTTATACATCGTGTAGCCCTCAGCCTTCACACGGGGAGGACCAGAGTTCGAATCTCAGCGAGCCCACTTTTCTATTTTATAGGCTATGGCTTAGGGCTACCCTAATAGGAACGCAAACCTTGTAGTTTTTTTCCTTTTGGATTCCTTTGGAGGATTAGAATATAATCTGTATAGTAAGACATCCAAAGAGTACCTTTAATATAATATTATTTTAATTATATTATTAAGAATAAACTATCGTTAAACGCTCATATTGTCCTTATGCCTGTTTTCATCATCGCAGGAAAATATGATAATCAACTTTACACAACCCGCATCGCCACCAATACGGCAAAATAAGGGGAGCATGGACGTACGGCCTTTTAAGACCCTGAAATGGTTGCTCGGGAAGATAGGCCCCGGATTCATTACCGGTGCGGCCGACGACGATCCCTCCGGTATCGCAACCTATTCGCAGACAGGTGCGATCTTCGGATACGGGCAGCTCTGGCTTGTCTGGTTCACCGCTCTATTCATGATTATCATTCAGAGGATGTGCGGCAGAATCTGGATGGTGACGGGAAAGGGTCTTGCAGGCGTTATCTTAGAGCATTACTCGAGGCGGGTGCTGTATGTAACTGTCTTGCTGCTCGTAATCGCGAACACTATTAACATCGGCGCGGATCTCGTGGCTATGGCCTCCTCAGCGCAAATGCTGATTGGGCCGCCATTTCTTTTCTAGTTGATCCTCATTAAGGGATCTATTATCATCCTTGAGGTCTTCGTCCCTTACAGAACTTACTCGAAGATACTTAAGTATCTGGCATTAACCCTCTTTTCTTATGTCTTGGCAGCTCTTGTCGTCAGATTGGATTGGGGGATGGTTCTTCACGCCACATTAGTTCCGCATCTCGAGCCATCGGCTGACTATCTGCTCAATATCGTCGCGGTTCTGGGCACGACAATTTCTCCGTACCTGTTCTTCTGGCAGGCATCGCAGGAGGTCGAGGAGAAAAAAGTGAACGGCCAGATCTCCGACACGAACATAGGAAAACCCTGTGTAACTCGGCGAGGCGTTGTCGAGATGGATTGGGACACGGTCGGCGGTATGTTCTTCTCCCAGATCATTATGTTCTTCATTATTGTCACCACGGCCGCCACCCTGCATGCTAGCGGGATCACCACAATCCAGACCGCATCACAGGCAGCCGAAGCACTGAGGCCACTAGCTGGCGACCTCGCCTATTTGCTCTTCGCGGCAGGGATTATTGGCACGGGGCTTCTTGCGGTTCCGGTACTGGCCGGAGCATCGGCATATGCCGTCGCTGAGACAGCCGGGATAATGGAGGGACTCGGCAAAAAGCCCAGAAGAGCCCCTGGGTTCTATGCATTAATTGCAACATCTACACTGATCGGCATGTCTCTTAACTGGTTCGGGATCGACCCGATAACTGCCCTCTATTACACGGCCGCGTTGAACGGCTTGATTGCTCCGCCACTGATGGCGCTGGTAATAATGATCGCAAACAGGAAAGATATCATGGGCCAGTTCGTCAACTCGAGATCAAGTAATTTCCTGGGATGAATGATCGTGTTAATCATGACCCTTACCGGGGCGGCTCTCATCATTAATTTAGCAACAGGGCAGTGATTTTTTCACGAATCTTCCTGAGATTCGGGGTTGGCATTCTATCAGAATATCGCCCTTTTATTTAGGGCAGGCTAATCTTCAATGTCAATCAGCTGATTCGCAGATTGAGCAGCCACTCTCACGATGCAGTTTTAAATCTACTCCTAGTTCTATTATTTCTTTTGTTCAATATATCGAGATTTTGCTTCCTGGAGTATGGTGATGGCCGTTTCGAAGCCTTTCCAGCCAAAAACATTCACATGTTTTCCCTCTAAAGTCTTATACGTTTGGAAGAAGTGAGTAATTTCTCTGAATAGATGAGGCGGAACCTGGTCAACTGCAACTATATAATTCCAGAGTGGGTCACTCTTTGGAACACAGAGGATTTTCTGATCTCTTCCTTTATCGTCTTCCATATCAAATAATGCGACAATATGCACATCTATCATACATCCCGGAAATGTAGGTTCCCATGTTAAAACCATGGCATCCAAAGGATCACCATCAAGAGCTAGAGTGTCAGGGAAAAAACCATAATCACAGGGATATACCATTGAAGAATAAAGCATTCTGTCGAATTTAATCACTTTCTTTTCTTTATCATATTCATACTTGTTCCGGCTTCCTTTCGGAATCTCGATAAGTACACTTTCAGTCTGTCGTTCCGTCATACCATCACTTCCTGCTTATTTTTGTTTATTAATAAACCTCTTGTAGTGCTTGCAACTATTTATGCACTCATAGATTATGAGTCCTGACAGGGTTATAATATTAAAACATGACTCATGTGCTTAGTTTTCTTGATATGGAAATGAGAGACTGATAAAATAAGTTTGAGGTATTCTTCTATCCTTCTGCTTAATTTTAAGAAAATAAAATCTAAATTTGTCAAAATTGCAAAATGATAGTAATTTTAATGGATAAAACAGAATTGCTCAAAAAATAAGGCAAGGTACGTCACAAATCTTACCTTTATTATAAATATAGGTAAGAAAGCTTTAGATAAAATGAGTCTTCTGTACTCCTTTTAATATGTTACTCTCTTACCTTAGACTTAGCCTTCTATATTTGTTTTTAGCTTAGTATTTTACTTCTTTTTAACTGTGATAACTTCTTTTTAACTGTAATATACTCACGTAGTTTTACAGTTACTTTTTATACCCTTTAGTTTTCCATAAAGTTGGATTATTGATGTTTTTATCGGTAAATCACGCTTTCAAGGCTGCTCTTCCTGGGCAGAAGATTCCGAAGAAGCAACAACCGAGGTATTCGACGGTATAAGAGGCAGATAATCAACATAATTATCACAACCTTCTAACTTATAAGGTTCATCTGCGAAACCGTCTCCGTTATTATCGCAATGGGTCTGTGAGAAACCGTCGCCTGAGGGTGTTGCCCAGCAGTTACCACCCAAACAAGGGCCCCCTACAACATTTTCTCCAACTGTTTCCGTAGTGTTGCAGACATTTCCAGTTATATCGGAGGCGTTTACGTTTACTGTATTGTTAAAATGATTATTAGTAATGACACATGGAGCATCAATAAGATATAGTCCATTGTCACAGCTTGTAATCTTATTCCCACTAACATTCAGAGCTCCAAACATGAGATCAAAGGCATATATTCCTGTTTCGCAGTTGGAAATCTCATTGTTGAGAATAGATTCACCTCCGCTATACATATAAAAGCCAATATCTGCACCAATACTAAAATTAGATATTGTATTATTTTCAACTTTGCAGTTAAAAGAGCCGTTTGTATCTTCATTACGGCTAAATGAAAAACAGGTACCTGAGGATTTCCCTGGCCCTCTTATATTAAAGTTTTTTATTGTAACATTACTTTCGTAAATATTAAATGCATTGTTTTCAGCTTCAATTATTGCTTCACATGGACTGCTTGACATTATAGTTAAATTTGCAGTCGAAATATCTATGTCTCCATCATACGTTCCTGGGTTTACAATTATCGTATCCCCACGATGCGAGTTATCTACTGCCGTTTGAATTGAGTCTCCAGGCTCAACATACATAGTTCCAGCAGAAGCACTGCCAGTGATAGCTTGAAGTGAAATCAATACTGCTAATACCACCAACATAACTTTTTTTATTTTCAGCAAGATAAAAGCCCCGATAAAGTTCCTTTTTTATAAAGCTCCTTGGTATCAAGGAAATTACTTGATTAAGTCGCTTTAATTAACAACCGTCAAGAACTTACTTTATCATCAAGTCTAATTGATTCTCAAATAAGAACTATCAAGAGTTAACCATTATCAAGTAATTAATAACCAAAAGCTTCTTCAAAAGCTCCTTTTTTAAACTATATTAAGTTCTTATCAAAGCTTCAACATTTATCTATGAAGATAAATGTTTGAAGCTTTTCAAACTATATGATATCCAGAGCCTATAAGATTCTAATTTATATATAATTTTACCTATCTATCTAAATACAATACCATTATGTTTTCTAAGGCCTTAAGCGTTTATTTAGTCACAAACGTCCTTATTTTGTATCTTTGACCTTTGGAACTCAACAAATCTTTTAGCTCGCTTCTTTCAACCCTTAAATCTAAACTATTCTTTCAGTTGTCTAATCCTTTCGTTTAATCTCAGAAAATTCCGGGAGCAAGAGAGCCAGATGACTGTCAAAAAAATACCCGGACTGTAAGATAAATATTTATAGTCAGTGAAAGTAGCTTATATCTATATAAAAACGTAAAAAATTTCATAGTGGGGGAAAAACATGAAAATTAGAGTCGTTAGCTCAAGAGAAGAAATATTTACATTAAATCCTAATGAACGCATTGTTCACCTAGCTTTCAGGCCTTCGAACAAGGATGTTTTTGGATTAGTTGAAACATGCCCGAAGATCGATGTAATCCAGTTACCGAAATCCTATATGGGCACAATCTCAAAATCCATAGAAATGTTCCTTGAAATGCAAAAAATCCAGCTTATCGAAGGAGATGTCTGGGGTCACAGGAAGGACATTAACGAATATTACATTGTTCCATCCTCAGTTATTGAGAGAATAAAAGAAATGAAACTCGAAGGCAAATCCAATGAAGATATTGAAGCAAAGATTTCAAGAGAGAGCAAAATCAATCCTGAAATGGTTGCTTATATCATGAATAAGGAAGCTTCTGCCTGAGTTCGTACAGATAACATGCCTTTAAACTCTTCACTGGAGATTTGACCGTACTCAAAAACAGTCTGAAAGGTTTAAAGCCTTTCAAGAACTTACGTTTACTCTCTGATCTCCAATTTAAGTTTTCCATTACAGAAGCCCTGTAAAGTTCTCTGATTTAAATTTAGTCTGTATTCTTCCCACTTTAGGGAATCTTACAGGGGCATTCACCTTTTTATCACTTCAACGTTTCATCTTTTGTTGAAATTTTCAATGAGTCTTTAAATCTTTGGCTTTTCTATATGTTCAAAAAGTAAGCTTTTGAATCTTGATTTCCTGACTATGGAATCCGTATCTGTTAAGTGTGACAATTCTCAGGAAACCTTCTTTTTCAGAACACAAATTGAATGTTCTGCCGTTTTCGATGGGAAGATTTTCAGGATTTCTATGGCCATGAACTTGGTAAGTATTCTCATTTGTGTTTTTGTTAAAATTTGCAGCAACCATATATGCATCTTCGGGCTCGCCTACACCGTTAATCATTTGCTCGGCCCCGACAAAAACCAGATTTTCAGGAAGGCTGCTCAGGCCCCCGTGAGTTACGAGCACATACCTGTTACCAAATTTATAATAAATACATGGCTTTAATTTCTTATATAAATTGAGAACACAATTTCTTGTAATGCCTGCCTGCTCTATTTCTGGCAAATAATACCGAGTATCTGCAAACTCGGAGATCTGGGTTTGTTTTTCGCCTTCTTCCAGCCTGCGAAAATTTCTTTCATGGTCTCCTTCGAGCAGGATCACATTTTCTCTGCACATAATGGAGAGTAAAAACTTAATAATCTCAGGATTTTCAGGATTTCCAATATTTTCAGCCCTTTCAACTTCTCTGCCTGTGTAATCTCCCAGGAAGATATATAGGTCATTGTCGTTCAGCCCGCATGCAAAATATTGCATAAGAGCCGTATAATTTCCAGCTATATCTCCGATGTGATGAATTTTTCTGTAGTGGGAAAAGTCAGCAGGTTTGTATCGAAGTTTTTCATAAAATTTTTGTGGCTTTATTACCGTAACAAATGACGGCACTTTTTGCCTGTTTATTATGGAGTACAATTCGTCGATTACAGTTTCAGGCACAATCTCGTATTCAGGCCTTTTTCTGTTTCTCTCCTTTGCAATCTCAAGGGGAATATCGGAAAAATCAATACAGATAGCCGTATACCTGTAAGTTCTGACAAGCTTCCTGTACTTCGCAATATCTGCATTTCCGGCATTTGTCGCATCGATAACTGTGAAATCCCCATCTTCCATACGGCATTTTATTATAGAATATATAAGCCCCCAGACCCGCCGATTGATTTTTTGAGAGATTGCAGGTCTTCCGGTAACAGAGAGTACAGGCGGCTTGAGGAGCAGCCGGACGCTGTCTGAAGAAATGGTGTAAGGCTCAAGGTTATTTTCCCTGACAAAAGTTGATTTGCCGGAGCCAGGTATTCCTCTTAAAAATACCAGATACCTCATATCATACCTCGATACCAAATATATCTCAAAGTACCTATAGTAAATATTTTCAGGTTTTCAGTTTTGACTCTTGATTAATTGCCACTCCTTATTCCTGGTTAATTCCTGATTCTTGAATTTGATTTTTGATCTTCCGGTTTTAGTTCCTGTTTTGATTTCTGCCTACAACTAATGGTACCTGAGTTAATATTACTATTAATTTTTATAATATTTAATTGGATAATTTTATGGAATCTATTCTCAAACAGATACAGGGAAATAGGGAAATAAAGGGAAAACCAGGGGAGAATCGTGGATAAGGGTTAAGAATTCAAGCTAATTCCCGGAGTCTGCTGCTTAACGGACATGGCTGTAAGAAAGACTCAGGGACGCGGGGCTCCTCCTCATTTTTATGGTGAAGGATATGACAAACCACAAGGAAACCGATTATATCCTGCCTGGAAGGGCAGAATCTTACTGGATGGCAACTACACCTGAATCCAGCTATCCTCCTCTTTCCGGAGACATTCGCGTGGATGTGGCAATTTTAGGGGGCGGGATGGTAGGGATTACAACAGCCTACCTTTTAAAGGAAGCAGGGGTACCGTCGGTAGCCGTTATTGAAGCGGATCGAATTATTACAGGGGTAACAGGTCGTACTACCGCGAAAGTTACCTCCCAGCACAGCCTGATCTATGATCGCCTGATTTCAAAATTCGGAAAACATCAGGCGCAGCAGTACGCAGAATCCAATCAGGCAGCTCTAGAAAAGATAGCTTCTATCGTAAGTTCAAAAGACATAGCCTGTGACTTTGTCCGTAAGCCAGCTTACGTTTATGCCGGCACTGAAGACTCGGTTGAAATTATCCAAAAAGAGGTCGATGCAGCTCAAAGCCTTGGGCTTCCGGCTTCGTTTAAAGCTGACCTGCCGCTGCCTTTTGATACCTACGGTGCAGTCCGTTTCAGCAATCAGGCGCAGTTTCATCCCAGAAAATATCTCTGTGCCCTTGCAAGGGAGATCGAGGGAGATGGATGCCATATTTTTGAAAAAACAAGGGCATTGAAGCTTGAAGGGGATGGACCTATAACTATAACGACAGATAAGGGAATTATTAAAGCACAAAAAGTTATCCAGGCAACCCATTTCCCAATTCACGATAAACCAGGAATGTTGTTCCAGCGCCTTTATCAGTCTCGTTCATATGTGCTTGGAGTTCGTATCGAAGAGTCTTTTCCCCAGGGAATGTTCATTAATGCCGAGAAACCTGTCAGATCCCTGCGTTCCCAGCCTGTCGGGGAAGGTGAACTCGTACTTGTATCAGGAGAAGGACACAGGACCGGAGAGGGGAACGAAATTGACCATTATAAAAATCTTGAGAAATGGGTTCGGTCAGTCTACTCGGTCAATTCCATCGATTACCATTGGTCGACCCAGGATGTCATGACTGTTGACCACGTTCCCTATATTGGCCTATTAACCTCAGACAACGAAAACCTGTTTATTGCAACAGGATTCAGGAAATGGGGAATGACCACAGGCACGGTTGCAGCGATGATTCTTACAGATATGATCCTTGGACAGTCTAACCCCTGGGGAGAAGTCTATAACCCTTCACGATTCAAGCCTCTTGAATCGGCTAAATCCTTCTTTTCGCAGGCGGCTGAAGCAACTAAAGGTCTTGTGGGAGATCGAGTCATCCCTGTTCACGAAAAAGCTTCGCAAATTTCACCTGGAGAAGGTGCAATTGTCAAAATCGAAGGCGAAAAAGTTGCAGCATACAGAGACAAAGCAGGGGTGCTCCACACTCTTGACCCTTCCTGCAGGCACATGGGATGTATCGTTTCCTGGAATAATGCAGAAAAGACTTGGGACTGTCCGTGTCATGGTTCTCGTTATAATGCAAAGGGAGAAGTAATTAAGAGTCCTGCAGTTTATGGGCTTTTTGAGAAGAAGGTAAAGGGTCAAAAATAACGGTGGAGAGACTAGGACAAGAAAGGAAGAAAATCCCACGACTCGGATCAAATATATGTAAAGAAGGATATCGACAATATATTCAGTTCATTGTACAGTTATGAGTTATAAGAAACAATAATCTTACGACAAAGAAAGTAAATTCTTTATTTTTCTTTTCGTATATATTGTATATCAGCTTTAAAAAATTTCATGCCAAAGTACTTTTTGATTTAAAAGAATTTTTTGTATAATTAATTTAAAATAATTTATGCTCTTTGTATATATTGGAGTTGGAAAATGAGGTTTGGTACCACCAAAATTAACAGAAGAATTCCCTAAAAGAGTTGCCTGGAGGTTAGTGCTCTTCCTTTGAACCAGTTGCTTGTAGAAGCAATAACATTCGAAGGGCTGTAACAGAAGATACAGCAAATGGATGTAATGCCTCCGGGCTTATCCTGATTTTTCACACTGTCCTTTTTTATTACATTGGGAGGGCGAAGGATCACGAATGCCCTGTCCTTTAGCCCTGCCCTTTAGGTCGGGGATGAAATGAACTCTCGCCTCCTTTTGGTTTCTTTTAAATCTATGTACTGTTGCTTCTTTGTAAAGTGAAGTTTCTTAGTTTCACGGTTACAGAAACTAGTAATGCAACTCTGCATTAGGAGAATCTTGTAAATGGATACTTAATTATTCCCCAGAAACCGGGCGGGCGGCCCGAAGCATACCTCCTCCTTTAGGGTGGACCGCACGCAATTTGATTTGGGAGAGCCCTATTAACACTTATTAAAGCTTATTGAATTATTCTTCTCGTTTTTCTGATAATCCACGTACTTAGATCCAACGAATAGGCAGGTAAAGTATCAATATTATCCAAGTTATCAATAAGGATATAAATTATAGTCAAAGAAGTTATTTATGTAGATTATTAACTTTTTTCATATAATTAAACATGGAGTGTAGCTGAAATCTTTTTCTGAAATTTGAGCTCTCTCAATTCACACATTAGTTCCTTCAAAATCCTGCATTCTTATCTCTCAATAATATGTGGCAACAAAAATAATCACAAACAGTCTAAATTTACTTAACAAAGTGCCAAAAATATTTTATAATAGGATCACTTAACCAGAAGTGTCAACTCAGGAATTCAACAATAATGAATGAAATCTTTTAAAAAAAGAGAGTTGATCTGGCTAAAGGCCGTAATTAATAGAAAGTATTGACCAGAAGGATGTTATCCTTTGGTCAGTAATAAGTTTTGATTTGTAGAAGCCAAAACTTCTAGTTTCCGAACACCTCCAGTGACTAATCCCTATAGTGATTGGAGAGTGGAGACTCTATGTGTAACGTGTCCACCCATTAAATTGCAGAGAACCGATTGGACAGGTTCGAAAAATATTACACAGATGTAATAGGAATCTTAAAACCCGTATAGTACCTACCTGATCAGGGAGTTCTGTTGAAGAATTCTAAAATCCCTACCTGATTAGATTAGTTCGGAAAAGTAAGTATTATGAGTACGTAATATGGAATTTTGAGAAATATTTGGGAAAAAGTACCTTTACTGTATATGTTTTGATTTCACTTAAGTCCCTATAAGAATCCAACCCAAAGATGATACAATGCTAAAACAAGAATTAGGATCCCTATTCCTAGTGGAAACCTTATTTAACAACCGTATCAGCTTTGGGAAAAACATACAACTTCCCCAATATTTTGAATTTACTCAAATTCTAAAAACCCAACCCAAAGGTGATACGATGCTAAAAAGACAACTAGGAACCCTACTCCTGGTGACATGCCTTATTTTAACAACCGTGCCGGCTGCGTTAAGTTCCTCCGTTAACAAGACTACAGCAACTGGTCATGTCACTCAAAAGAATGCCGAAGCAAAAAGTGCAATATTTACAAATAATGAAGCATCGACAAACGACATGACATTGGCGAATGAACCTTTGAAAGGTGTCTGGAATAATTGTGATTTTTCAAAGCCCTCTGGAGACTGGTCTGAATCCGCCCAGGAATTTGGAGGTGAAAATGGTGTGGTTGACCTGGTAGTTACTCAAGCGCATGCAAATAAACTCGCATATTTGCCATTTCCTTTTGAAAATAAAGGATACATCTACAGCGATGGTCAGACTGATAAAGTGGAGCCTTACCTCGATAGATTCGACGAAGAGGGCTTGAAAGTTATTCTTTCAATTCAGCCTAATGGGGCTGACGTAGCTGATTTGATCGATATCATACTCTCGAGATATGGTCATCATAAAAGTGTCATAGGCGTAAATATTGATATGGAGTGGAAATTAACAGGAAACTCTAATCATGCAAGCAACAAGGAACGTGATCTCTGGTTGACCAAGATTCAAGGTTATAATCCTGAGTATAAACTTTTCCTAACAAATTTTGAAGATTATACTTATTTCCCTGATGACACAAAAGATCTTGTTATCCTGTACGATGGTGAGGGTAATCAGAATGAAATCCTGAAAGAATACAAAGATCTTGCGAGCCATTACACCTCGGTCGGAATATATACAGGATATTCCTCAAACACTCCACGAACAGCATCTCACGAAAATATTATAGATGCAGCCCCAAATACGAAGTATATTCTGCACGCAATAGATGACTGATGAGGTGGATCGAAGTATACTCTTGTGAGAATCCGATTTACCTCTCATTTTTCCTTTGCGGAATATCTCCCGCTAATTTTTATTAATATTGTTTTTCTACTATCTTTTAATATTGTTTTGGCTTCTACTATCTTATTCCACCAATAAACAAGAGTCTTTCTAGGATGAAATCACCAACAGATTTCCGTATAATCGCTCCTTTTATTGCTCTAAGAAACTATTTTTCAGAACAATTTTTCAGAACAAATACTTCAAAACCTATTTATTTTATATTTTTGATTAATATAAAGAGAAATATATTCAACTTCGTTTGTTTTGCTTGATTATATAACTCAGTCAAGTATTGGGCTTTTCTTAAGGGGATCAGGGGTGAGCACTAAACAGCTTGCAGATTTTAAAATCTCAAGAAAATTACCTGGTAAGTCAACCCAATGTCAGGTTTACTCAAAAGGAGGTATGGATGAGCGAGAAAAAGTTCCCTGATTTATTTAACAAATTAATTTTTAAAAAAAGAATACCACTTGTCTCATTATTTTTGGCTATATTGATTACCCTTCTTATTGGAGTATTCCTTTGTACAGAAGTCGATCACTTAAACGATGCTACATTCGGAAAAATAACTATTTTGGATGAGCCGGAACTTCTCAATACACTGAGAGACGCACAGAATAAGGGAGTTATTATGGGAATTCACGGATGGGAACATGAAAACTATTCCATTCTTACGCCTTCTCAGGCAAAAGAAGATGTTCAGAAAGGGAAGTTGGTCTTTGAAAAAGCCGGACTTATTCCTAGAGTATTCATCTCCCCTTTTGAAATCTACGGAGTACCGAAAGACCCATCTGTGAGACAGGCAATAGAAAGCACTCAAGTTGCAACAAGCCTGCCACCCATGAAAACAAATGGAACTTACATATATGAATATACATGGAATTGGCGTACAATGCAAAGCTTTGATGATCCTAGATTCCAGGAGGCATCTGTAAAAATCAAGGAAGATCATCCTCAGACTATTGTTCTCCATGCAATGGATTGGAATCCATATGTGAATCAGTTTCTTATTAACTACCTGTCATCTACAAATGATACAAACATAACAGTCAGAATGGATGATGTCGAGGTGAACACCCCAAAAGGAGTAATCAACGGCATAACTCAGATGACACAATATAAATCTGTGGGAAGGGTTGTACTTGCAGTTATTCCTGTGGGAACATGGAAAGGTAGCGATCCTGTTATCGAAAATATTGAAGTCAACAAAATTATTGGAATATACTTCTGGTTCTTTATCATAACTTCATTGTTACCACTTTCATTTTTTGTCATATGGAAGTCATTATCCGGATGGAGCATAAAAAGGAATCAAAACCGCTATCGATCTGCGAATATTCAGAATCCTGAATATCATGGACTTGTTTCCATCGTCGTCCCAGCATATAACGAGGAAAAAACGATAGGTTCATGTCTTGAGTCTATTCTTAATCAGGATTATAAAGGTAAAATGGAAGTAATAGTTGTAAATGATGGTTCCACTGATCGAACTGCAGAGATCGTTTTAAAATATCCTGTAAAATTTATCAATCTTAAGGCAAACATAGGAAAGGCAAATGCTCTCAATCGAGCAATTAAGGATACAAAAGGAGATATTCTGATTTTTACGGACTCAGACTCTTACATGTCAGCCAATGCAGTAAGTTCGTTAGTAGAATGTCTCATAGCCAATAATGACGCACAGATGATAGCAGGAAATGTTTTTATCCATAATAGTCAGGGAAAAAAGCGAATTATAAAGTACTTCCAGATGATTGAATATCTTATAGAACAGGAGATAACCCGTTACCTTCAGGGTTTGAGCGGCAGTATTCTTGTTTGTCCTGGCCCGCTCACTGCTGTCAAGCGCGAGGTATGTGAATCTGTTCACTTCAGTGACGAGACAATTGTTGAGGATGCAGATTTTACGATAAAAGCCCTTAAAAAATCCATGAAAATTATTCAAGAACCAAAAGCCAAAGTTTACACGAATGCACCTGAAACGTTTCGAGCATGGTATAAGCAAAGGAAACGGTGGTGGTATGGTAATCTTCAGGTATGGCGGCTTCATAGACACTGGGCAATGAGGAACGCATGGATGGTACTCAATTACTTGGGTTATATAATTGGAATTTGTTCCATTATTCTGATCATGTTCCTACCCTATTTGCTTCTTCAGTACGATAATCTCTTGCTGATATCTCTGCGTGGGCTCTCATACTCTATCTTTCCTGTACTGCTATTCATCGTATTCACTGCTTCACTTTTTTCCAGAGATAAAAAACTACTGCCAATGCTGATTCCTTATGTGTTGGTTTATTCAACAATTAAAGTTGTAATGATCAGTTACCTTTACCTGTGCTATCTAACAGGGAGAGGGTTGAAAATACAATTTGGTCCACGGACTATTGAGGTGAGATAATTAAGAGAGATATCAGGATATACATTTTATTGGGCTCGATACTCTTAATTTTTCTCATAATTCTGTTTTATTTAGCGTCAGTTACTCCTCCACGACCAGAATGTTTTCAGGGAGTCTGGAATAATTGCAATTTTTCGAAGCCTGCTGAAGACTGGTCTGAAGCTGCGAGAAAGTTTGGAGGTGAATCTGCAGTAGTTGATCTGGTCGTTGCTCAGGCACATGAAAATAAACTCACATATGTGCCTTTTCCTTTTGAAAAAAATGGAAAGATTTACAGTTACAATCAGACTGACAAAGTTGAGCCTTATCTGGATAGGTTCGATAGAGATGGACTGAAGGTGATTCTTTCAATTCAACCTAATGAGGCTGATGTAGCTGATTTAATCGATATTGTACTCTCAAGATATGGTCATCATAAAAGTGTCATAGGCGTAAATATTGATATGGAGTGGAAATTAACAGGAAACCCTAATCATGCCAGCAACGAGGAACGTGATCTCTGGTTAACACAGATTCAAAGCTATAACCCTAAATTTAAACTCTTCCTGACCAGTTTTGAAGACTATACCTATTTCCCTGATGATAAAAAAGATCTTGTTATTCTATATGATGGCGAGAGAGCTACTCAAGATAAACTCATGGCAAAATATGGAGAACTTGCTGGTCGCTATACATCGGTAGGAATATACACTGGTTATCCTTCAAATACTCCACCAACCGCGTCTTATGAACGTATTGTAGATGCAGCTCCAAATACAAAGTACATCTTTCATGTAACACATTTTCAATAAGGTAAAACGCTCGGGTTTTTTAAACTGATGAATCACGAGAAAGCTTTCATTTCATAGATTATAATTTCATTTTCTATAAATTGTAAAAAAATAAAACTATTTGTTGAAAACTAATTTAGAACTAATTTTGTTGAATATAATGCTTAACAGTCTGTATTTGCTTATTATTTCTCTTCCATAAGATATTTTTTAAACCACTCTCCAGCCAGATTTGCTACTTCTTCTAGCGTGCCCGGTTCTTCAAAAAGATGGGTTGCTCCGGGAACAATCTTAAGTTCTTTCTGTTCTGCCTTCAATCTGTCTAATGCCCATTGATTCATTTCTATTACTTGATAATCTTCTCCACCTACAATAAGCAGTGTTGGTGCCTTTATATCCGGCAGGGCTTTTTCAGCCAGATCGGGCCTTCCTCCTCTGGAAACAACCGCCTTTATAACATTCGCGTGCTCTTTTGCAGCTATGAGTGCGGCTGCAGCTCCCGTACTGGCGCCAAAATAACCGATACTGAGTTTTTTAGTGTCAGGATTGCTTAATAGCCAGTTTGTTACGTCAACAAGCCGCTTTGCAAGCAGGTCAATATCAAACCTGAGGTGGGCCGTTACCATGTCAATTCTCTCTTCCTCTGCTGTCAAGAGATCAAATAAGAGTGTTCCTAGGCTTTCTTTTTGAAGTTCTTGTGCAACATATCGATTCCGAGAGCTGAAACGGCTACTCCCACTGCCGTGTGCAAAAACAACAATTCCTTTTGCTCCTTCAGGAATTGTGAGGTTTCCTTCAAGTGTAATAGAATTAATTGGAATCTGGATTTCACTACTGCTTTTACCTTTACTTGATAATTGTCTCATGCTAACCCTCCAAAGGTTTTTATTCATTGTAGGACTAAATGTGAAAAATATTAAACTGATTTATTGTCTTGCTGGAAGAGCTCTTGCCTTATTAAGAAGGTCGCAGACTTCTTCGTCAGTGGTTTGACTGAAATTCCCGTACCAGGCTCCAACCCCATAAAAAGGTTCAGGTGTTGCCACACATATTACTTCGTCTACTTCCCTTCTGAAAAGCTCACAGGTATCAGGTGCACCAGTGGGCACTGCAACAACTATTTTCGCCGGATTCTTAATCTTAAGGGCAGCTGCAGCTGCACGCATTGTTGCACCTGTGGCAAGCCCGTCATCTATTAAAATCACAGTTGAACCGCTGATTTCAGGCTTAGGTCTATCTCCACGGTAAGCTCGTTCCCTGCGTTCAAGCTCTCTGAGCTCATTCTCAGCTACCATATTAATTACCCGTTCAGGTATCTGAAAAGATCTGACAACATCTTCATTTAGCACACGGATATTGTCAGAAGAAATAGCTCCCATTGCCAGTTCTTCATTTCCTGGCACTCCCAGTTTCCGTACTATAAACACATCCATTTTTACATTCAGTTCCTTTGCAACTTCAAATGCCACTGGAACCCCACCACGCGGGAGCGCAAGTATCAATACATCTGAACGGTTCGCATATTTCGAAAGCTCTTTTGCCAGCTTTTTTCCGGCATCCACTCGATCTTTATAAAGTGCCATTTGTCCTCTCGACCCCCATCGAACTGGATTTATTGAAAAATAATCAGTATCAATTTATAATATCTATGTTTAAACCCTTAAACATATATGGTATAAAAATTTAAGTTTAATATAACATGCAATTTTTCTTTCTCAAAATAGATCCTCGAAATAAGGAATAATTTGAAAACGTTTATTTTATTTTTCTAGCTACTTACCCGTTATGTAGTAGAAAATGGTACCTAAGTTAAATTTCATTTACATCTTAAATTCAATCTTGTTTCATGTGTAGTTTAACATAATTTTTATACGAAGCCAATATTCTTTAAGATATTACGAGAACTGACTTTTAACTGGGGGGCATGCGCTGAAAGTCGTGAAGAAGAGAGCATTAGTCGAGCCATATGAGGTCATACTCTGGGCAGCCATAATTAGTATCCTTTATTTAGTCAGTCTCAGTAACTACCTTCTTTTTCACACCCTAGTCGAGCTTTTCAGTGTATATGTCGCATATGTAATATTCCTTATAGTGTGGAAATCAAAAGCTGGCCTTGAAAATAGATACCTTGTATTTTTGGGGATTGCCTATTTTTTTATCGGGACTCTGGATCTTCTATATACACTTTCTTATCACGGGATGGGTGTATTTCCTAGAATTGATTTAAATATGAATATGCAGTTCTGGATCGCTGCAAGATACATGGAAAGCTTTTCTTTCCTGTTAGCTCCGCTGCTTTTAATAGATTACAGTACAGCCAATAGGGAATCAAATAGTAAATTCACAGAGGGAACTCGGTTCGCCTGGAAAGTCTTCATTGGGTATGCAGGAATTACTATAATTTATCTGCTCTCTATTTTTGTTTTCAGGAATTTTCCTGATTGCTATATTGAAGGCTCAGGGTTCACTTCTTTTAAAATTATGAGCGAGTATTTGATTTGTTTTATTCTTCTGTGCTCGCTAATTGCACTGTATACTAAAAAAGATCAATTTGAAATTCATGTATTTAGATTACTTGTGATATCTATAATCCTCACAATTCTGGGAGAGCTAAGCTTAAACTCTTATCCAAATCTGTGGTTGTTAGACATTGTAGGACACTATTTCAAAGTGATATCATTTTACCTGATCTACAAGGCAATAGTTGAGACTGGATTTGAAGATCCTTTCAGCCTTCTTTTAAGGGAACTTAAACAGAGTGAAGAGGCTTTGAGGCAGGAGACAATTTTCCTTCAGGATGACCAGGGTCATATTTACAGAATGCTTGGCGTAAAAATGGATGAATTGGAAAGCGAGCCCATAGCTGATAATCTGGAAATTTATGGAAAAGGTTATCGTCCATTCTTGCAGAATATTGAAGGTACTATAAATTTTCTGCTTGATGAGAACTTCGTACCTGTATTAATGGACGGAGCTGTAGAACAAATCACAGGTTACACTAAAGAAGACTTTCTTTCTGGGAATATAACTTGGACTGGAATTGTCATGCCCATAGATCAGTCTTTATTTCTCAAGAATATGAGAAAAGTGATGTTTGATCTGGACATTTCTTCAGAACTTGAATATAGGATACGGAGAAAAGATGGAGAAATAAAATGGGTTCGGGAAATTCTTCAAAAAACTCCAAAGCGATCCGGAAAACCAAAAAGAGTACAGGGTTTTGTTCGTGACATTACCAAACGTAAACTTGCAGAAGAAACTCTATTAAAAATGCAGGAAACTCGTATAAAAGAAATTCATCACAGAATCAAAAATAACCTGCAAGTAATCTCCTCACTGCTCAGCCTTGAAGCTGAGAAATTTACTGATGAAAAAACGCTTGAGGCTTTCAGGGAAAGCCAGAATAGGGTCATTTCTATGGCTCTAATTCATGAAGAACTTTACGAGGGCAAAAGTGTTGACACAATTAATTTTGCAGCTTACCTTCAGAAGCTGACTTCGGATCTTTTCAGTTCATATACAGTAAAGAATGGAAATATTAGCCTTAAACTGGAACTTGAAGAGATTAATCTGGAAATGGACACTGCAATTCCACTTGGGATAATTGTCAACGAACTGGTTTCAAACTCTCTTAAGCACGCTTTTCCTTCCGGAAAAGGAGGAGAAATAAGTATAAAGCTTCATCATGCTGCATACTTGATCTCAACAGAAAATTCTGACATAAAAGAGAGATCAGAGGAATATGAGAATCTGCCTTTCGTGTTGACAGTATCAGATAACGGAAAGGGCATTCCTGAGGAAATAGATTTTCTAAATTCCGATTCGCTTGGGCTTCAGCTTGTAACTATCCTTGTTGAACAAATCGATGGATATATTAAGCTTGATAGAACTAAAGGGACGAAACTCACTATTCTGTTTGGCGAAACTGAAAGTATGAAATCTAATTGACTAATCAAACGCTATAAAATATTTATCTCTCACTACTGTAATTAAACAAGGAATTTTGTCAGGCGCTTGAAACTTTTTACGCCAAAATATTTTTTGTTTATAGGCAATTTTTTGAATAATTAATTTAAAATAATTTACGTTATTAGTATATTCTGGAGTTAGGAAGTGAGTTGGGTATGGACAAGTAAAGAATTGCCTGGAGGTTATTGATAATCCTGCTCGGATCGGTATACTTAGGGAAGCATATCGTCTGTGCTGCTGTATTTGGGGATACAGTAAACGGAATATAATGCCTCCGGGCTTCTTCTTAATCTCTTTTCTGCAATGCTTTTTACTCTTCCGATTCCGTTATTGCAGTTGTTTCGTGTCTAAATTGAATCAAGTTTTAGTATCATTCGATGGTGGCATTAAGGCCACTTGGTATGTCTAAAATTCAGTCTTATATGGAGCTTCTGAATTCTTCAGGCGTGAGGCACAACGGGGGTAATCGAACATATCAGATGTCAGGGAAAAAACGCTAAAAGTAGACTTCAATGAAGTGATGGTCTGGATAACCATTATTATTTTGCTTTATCTTATTAGCCTTAGCAATTATCTCCTCTTTCATACAGTAATAGAATTATTCAGCGTCTACTTTGCATACGTGATATTTCTTATTGTATGGAAATCTAGAAGCCGCCTGGAGAATCGATATCTTATAGTGTTAGGGGTTGGCTCTTTTTTTGCCGGGAGTTTCAACTTCCTAAGCACACTTGCATTCCACGGCATGGGGGTATTTCCAGGGTTTGATACAAACCTTACTGTTCAGCTCAGGATAGTTGCAAGTTTCCTGGAAAGCACTTCTTTTCTCGTAGCCCCGTTATTTTTAACACGTACTGGAGAGAACCATGAGAGAGATGTCAAAACCCGTGGAAGCGATATTTTTGCCTGGAAAGTATTTCTTGTATATACAGTAATTACTGTTACCTGTCTGGTTTCAATTTTCTTCTTCCAAAATTTCCCGGATTTTTATCTACAGAGTTCAGGATTTACTCAGTTCAAAGTTACAAGTGGATACTTAATTTCTTTCATTCTTCTTTGCTCACTTTTTCTTCTTTATATGGTCAGGGATAGATTCGAAGAAAAAGTTTTCAGTTTACTTACAATATCCATAGTCTTGACAATCTTTGCGGAATTATGCTTTACATTCTACAGTCAAATAGATGAATCTCTGGGTGTTATAGGTCTCTTCCTTAAATTATTGTCTTTTTACCTGATTTATAAAGCAATTGTAGATATCGGATTTGAAGAACCTTGCAGTTTGCTCTTCAGGGAGCTTAAATACCGGGAAGAAGATTTCAGGCAGAAAGCCGTTTTCCTTGGAGACGAATACAGTCATATTTGCAGAATGATAGGCAAGAAATATTTGACTGAGCATCGAAGTGTTGAGGTAAAAGACAATCCAGAAAATGATCCAGAAAATTATAATTCCTTCATGAAAAATCTCCAGGGAATTGGATTCCAGCTTAACAAAGATTTTAGATTGATATTTCTACATGGTTCTGTTGAGGAAATGACAGGTTACCCAAAGAAGGATTTTCTTTCTGGCAAAGTTGATTGGCAGGAATTAATCATACCTGAAGATCGTCCTATTGTTTTTAATGGAAGGGATAAATTAAAGTTAAAATTAAACACGAATTTTATTGTTGAAAGCGAGTATCGAATAAAGAAGAAAGACGGGGAGATAAAATGGGTCAGGGAAATTATCCAGAGAATCTCGGGTGAATCTGAAAGTTCAGGAAAGCTTCAGGGTCTGATTTATGATATCACTGAACGCAAAATGGCTGAAGAAGCTCTGGAAAAAATAGACAAAATTCGAATAAAAGAGGTTCATCACCGGATAAAGAACAATCTTCAGGTAATTTCGTCTCTCCTCAGCCTGCAGGCAGAGAAATTCGAAGACAAAGAGGTACTCGAAGCGTTCAGAGAGAGCCAGAACCGTGTTGAATCCATCGCAATGATCCATGAAGAACTCCATGAGAGTGAAAGTACAGATTGCTTCGATTTTTCAGACTACTTGAGAAAGCTAACAGCAGATCTTTTCAATTCCTATAATGTAGGAAACAAAAATATAAGCCTCAAATTGAACCTTGAACAGGTTTGTCTGGGCATGAATATTGCAATTCCTCTTGGTATTATTATAAATGAGCTCGTTTCAAATTCCCTGAAGCATGCTTTTTCCGCGGGAAAAGAAGGCGAAATCAGCATAAAATTTTGTAGAACTGAAACTTTTACTGCACAGTATGGGCTTTCAGATCCGAATAAAGATTGTGGGGACTATATAAATGATAATTCCCATTACATACTTACAGTAGCTGATAATGGGAGAGGAATTCCTGAAGATATCGATTTTAAAAATACTGACTCCCTGGGGCTCCAGCTTGTAAATATTCTTGTCGAACAAATCAATGGTTGTATAGAGCTTAAAAGAGACCATGGAACAAAATATATTATCTGCTTCAGCAATAAAGGAAAATAAAAACTTCTAATTTCGAAATATCTTTATTCCATATTCTTTTTTTTGGGAAACTTTTTCTCTTGCCTTAGCTATGTAAAAAAGTCCATTTTTAAGTTAATCTTCTTGAGGTCACTCTATGAAACGCAACACAAAAGAATGGAAAGAAAAAAGGGCTGAATTTCTCAAAGGCAAGACCTGTGAGTGGTGCGGGTCTTCCGATTCCCTGTGTGTTCACATTCCAAGGGCTTTTTCTCCGGCGAAGGTTAGCTCTGAGATTTACAGTGCTGCGTATACCAGATTCAGGGAGATTTACAGGCAGAGGTACCAGAAATTCGATTATATCCCCACCGGGAAACACCGTCATAAAAGCCATCCGACGTGGCATAAAGCCTCAACTGTACATAAATTCGAACCTGATCATACTGACCTTGAGGAACAGTTTACTGAAGTTCTCCTTGAGGATTCAGAAGAAGGCAACTTCAAAAAGCTTTATCATGAATGGCTTGAAGAAACCGGGATTAAAGAGTTAATTGAAGAAGAAACTAAAAAAGTAAGAGAAGAATGCGAGTCTCTGATAAATGCGATTGTGCTCTGCAAACGTTGTCATTTTTCAAGTCTCAGGGGTATGAATCTTTGCCCTAAATGCAGGAATAAGTATAAACCCGTAAACTATGAAACCTGCTTTGACTGCCTGCCTGAAGAAAGAAAAGAAGAGTTTCGGGAAAGGCAAAAGCGATAGGCTTCCTGAATACACAGAGATTCCCTCTAAATAGCCTCTTCTATTCAATTATTTTTTTGAAAGTATTTTTACAAAAGAGCCCAGCCGCTTCCTCCGCATGCCCTGCAAGTCCCATTATCAAGACCTCCTGACCCGCCACAGAGAGGGCATACTATTGCAGGCTGAGCAACCAGTACATCCCCCTGTCCCCCGCAAGCTTCACAAATTCCGCCATTTGCATGTCCGGTTCCATTGCAAAGAGAGCATTTTTCCGGAGCGTATTCGGTATCTATATAGTTATGAAGCATTTTATCACCTTTAAAGGTATGATTGCAGAAATATTATCTCAAAAATCTTTTTTATATCTATTTTCGGCTTTCTGGGTTAAAAGATCTTTCAAAAAGATAAAAAGGAAAAGGTTATAACTTAATTACCGGCTTTTCGTTTCTTTCAGCACCCATAGACTTTACAACTCTTATCTATAAAATATCTTAAAAAGAGCTTTGAAAAGCTGCAAAAACTCGATTCTCTAAATGCTCTGAAAATTTTTCTCCCTAAATTTACATTTTTTAGTTTCCAGTTTCAACACTACAGCTTTCCATAGGAGATTATCTTTCAGGTATTTTAATCGATTTACTAGATAATTTTTCCCTAATATAAAACAAGACATATTTTAAAAATATACTATCTTATTACTTTTTCTTCTTAATATTTATTCATATATTTCTACTTAATAACATTAAATAATACTTCTAATGTTTCCGGTAGTTTTAAGTAACATTAAAAAAATAATATTTATTAGAGGAGATGCTCTGTAACTGTGTCTGGGGGCGCAGTCTTTGAAATGGGAATCTCCTAAAGTGTAGGGAGTTGGACTATGGCAGATAGGGATAATCCGGATTTTTTATCAGCAGGCACGATAAAAGGGGATAAGGTCGTCAATAGGGCAGGAGAGGACCTTGGGAAAATTGAAGAATTAATGATTGACCTTCAAAGTGGAAGGATAGCATACGCCGTATTGTCTTTTGGGGGATTTATGGGTCTGGGCGACAAATTATTTGCTATTCCCTGGCAGGCTCTCACTCTGAGGCCGCACGAGCATTCCTTCTTACTTGACATTCCCAAGGATGTCCTGGAAAAAGCAGAAGGCTTTGAAAAAGACAACTGGCCTCTAACTCGTGAAGAACTCGCCGGAACTTATGCTTACTATGGATACCAGCCTTACTGGCAGGTAGCAGTAGCTGGACAAACAAGAATGCCTGGAGAAGTCGAATCTGAAAGGATGGCCCGGACGGAAACTATAGCAAGCAGGGACAATCCGGATTTTTTGTCAGCAAGCACGATAAAAGGAGATAAGGTTGTCAATAGAGCCGGAGAGAATCTTGGGAAGATTGAAGAATTAATGATCGATCTTGAGGAGGGAAGAGTAGCATATGCCGCACTCTCTTTTGGCGGATTTTTGGGCCTGGGCAGTAAATTGTTTGCTATTCCCTGGCAGGCTCTTCAAATGAAATTGCACGATCATGCCATCCTGCTTGATATTCCCAAGAATGTTCTGGAAAAAGCCGAAGGTTTTGATAAGGAGCACTGGCCTGTAACTACCCGTGAATGGCTTTCTACAATGTACAGCTACTACGGATACCAGCCTTACTGGCAGGCACAGAGAATAGAAAATAGGCCAGGTAATCTCTGAATCTTAATTGGATAGAGATATAGGCATTAATTTTCTGGCAAGTAAAGATGCTAGAATAAACTTAATCGGGGGAGAAATTCGAAACTGTGCTCCAGTCACAGGCGTTTAAACGCATATTTTCTAAAATATAGGGAGTTGGAACTATGGCAGATCGAAATAATCCAGACTTTTTGTCAGCAAGCACGTTAAAAGGGGACAAGGTCATCAATGCAGCCGGAGAGGATCTTGGAAAGATTGAAGAATTAATGATTGACCTCCGTGACGGAAGATTGGCATTTGCAGTACTTTCTTTCGGTGGATTTCTAGGTCTGGGCGACAAATTATTTGCTATTCCCTGGCAGGCTCTTACCCTAAGGCTTCATGACCATGCCTTCGTCCTTGACATTCCTAAAGAAAATCTTGAAAAGGCAGAAGGTTTTGACAAAGATAACTGGCCTATTACTTCTCGTGAGTGGGTTTCCACTGTGTACGGCTACTATGGATATCAGCCTTACTGGCAGATAGGAATGCCTGGAGAGACCGAATCTGAAAGGATGGCTAGGATGGGAAGCACGTCTACAGATAGGGAAAATCCAGATTTCTTGTCCGCAGGCACGCTAAAAGGGGATAAGGTCGTTAATACAGCTGGAGAGGATATTGGGAAGATCGAAGAATTTATGATCGATCTCCAGGATGGAAAAGTAGGGTATGTTGTTGTCTCCCATGGTGGAATTCTCGGTTTGGGCGACAAATTGTTTGCTATTCCTTGGCAGGCTTTTACACTAAAAATACATGAGCACGCTTTTGTTCTTAATGTTTCGAAAGAGACTTTTGATAATGCAGAGGGCTTTGACAAGGACAACTGGCCTTTAACTCGTGAAGAGCTCTCCAGAACCTACAGCTACTATGGGTATCAACCTTACTGGCAGACAGGGATGGCAGCGCAGGCAGGAGTTTCGGCAGCAATGCCAGTTGAAAGCGAACCTGAACGGATGGCCAGAATGGAAAGAGAAAGACAGGTTCCACTTGTAGGAACAGAAGAAGAGAGAAAGACGCAGCAAGAAAGAGAAAGGCTTGAAGAGCTAAGGAGAACGCAGGAAGAAAAAATCTCACAGCTAGAAAAACAGCGGATGGAATCTGAGAAACAGGTAGAGACTGAAAGGGAAAGGCTGGCGCGTCTGGAAAGAGAGCGGATTGAGACTGAAAGGCAGGCACAGGCTGAAAAACAAAGGTTAGCACAGCTGGAGAAAGAGTTACAAGAAGCAAGAAGACAGGAAAAAATGGAATCCGTAACCCGTCTTGAAGAAGAGTTGAGGTCAGTACAGGTACAGGAGGGAACCCGCCGAGATAGACTGGCTCAACTGGAAAGGGAGTGTACAGAAGCCCAGAGACAGGCTGAGACCGAGAGGCAGAGACTGGCACAGCTGGAAAGAGAACGTGTTGAAGTAGAAAGTCAGGCCGAGAAAGAGAGAGAAAGGTTGGCACAGCTGGAGAGAGAGCGGGCAGAAGCCGAGACTCTGATCCAGACGAAAGTTATGGCAGGTAGAGAAATGCCGGACTTTTTGTCAGCAAGTACGATAAAAACAGATAGAGTCGTCAATGCTGCTGGAGAAGACCTTGGAAGGATCGAAGAACTAATGATTGACCTCGAAAATGGTAAAATAGCATATGCAGTGCTTTCCTTTGGCGGATTCCTGGGCATGGCCGATAAATTCTTTGCAATTCCCTGGCAGGCTTTTACACTGAGGCCGCATGAGCATGCCTTCTTACTTGATATTCCAAGGGATGTCCTGGAAAGGGCAGAAGGCTTTGATAAAAATAACTGGCCATTGACTCGTGAGGAGCTCTCCAGAACCTACATCTATTATGGATACCAGCCTTACTGGCAGACAGGCGTGGCTGCAGGAATGCCTAGAGAGACCACCCAACCACAGAGGACAGCTCGCACTGAGAGGACGGGACCCCTGGAAACGGCAGAAGAAGTAATAGCGCGGCAGGAAAAAGAGCGGATAGAACAGCTGGAAAAGACAGAAACAGATGAAGAGAGGCTTGAGCGGCTGGAAAGAGAAAAAGCGGTAGCAGAAAGGAGAGAACGCAAATATCACTGAAAGAGAAAGGGTGATAGCAGAGAGGTGGAAACACAAATACAAATAAACGTCTGAGGGAGGCATATTAGCATGTCTCCCTTAACTAAATTATATCAAAAGTAAAAATGTTAGCTAGATTATGTTCGGCTTATTGCAAAAGTCTGAACTTTATTTTACGACTTCAAATCAATTAAGAGGATTAATTTCCTATTAATTTTCTGTTACCTTTCTGTTACCTTTCTGTTACCTTTCTGTTAATTTTCTGTTACCTTTCTGTTTACGTTTTTGATATATTGTCACGTTTTACATATCAGATTATCTTTTCTCAGATTATCTTTTCTGTCAAAAGCCTTGCAAGCAGCGATTTTTTGATTTCTACTGCATTATTGGGACACAATTCGCGACAGCAATAACAAAGGATACATTTCTCCTCATTAATTTTAAAACTCCCATCTTCTAGCCGTTCAACAGCATGTGGAGAGCAGTTTAAATAACAGGCTCCGCAGTGAGTACATTTTCTCCGGTTAATCCTGGGATATATCTTATAATATTTGCCAAGATTGCGGGTAAGAAACGAAGGGGCCGTACTGACTCCTCCGCTAGATGGTTTGAATTTCATTTTGACTTCTTTTAACGGAATTCCGACCACAACAGGACACTGGTTTCCAAAACCTTTTTTCATGGTCCCTGCAGTCGTGGGAATTTTGAGGGGGTCAAAACCTATCATTTCTGCAGCAACAATATCCAGGGAAACACAATCCTTACTTGCCAGAATTACCCCGGAGTTTACGGGTTTCCCATGAGAAGGTCCGTTTCCTTCCATGCCGATAACCCCGTCCATAACTGCAAAGCCTGGCCTGACAACTGAGTATATATCAGCAACAGCCTCGCCAAAAAGGTCCCTTCTTCCAAGAAGATGCGCCTCTTTTCGGCATCTTAATGGGAGAGTTCCGAAAAAGTTCTTGACTGCACCTGTGTAATAGGTAAGTTCATGAGTTTTTAATTTTGGGAGTGATATCACTACATCGGCTTCGAGGACAGGGTTTGCGATGTATAGTTTGTGGAACTGCAAAGGGTCAGGGACGTCTACCAGGGTAAAGCCTGCGGTTTCGAAATTTACTACCTTTGCTCCGGCTTTTCGGGCAGCTTCTTCTATACCTGAAATTTTCAGGGCTTTTGAAGTGGCTCCTGGCCTTGAAATTCCAGCTCCGTCCCCTACTATGGGTTTCCCTCCGGCCTGAATCACGAGCTCGCACATTGAAGCTACAACTGATGGATGAGTAGTTACTGCACTTTCTGGAGAGGCAGCCGCAAGGATATTCGGTTTAAGAAGTACGCGGTCACCGGGATGGACTATATTCTCAAGGCCTCCGAGAAGTTCCAGAGCTTCAGCTATAGCTCTTTTTGTGTAAGAATAATCAGGGCAGCGGACTATGGATACTCGGTTCACGGCTGGAAAAATAAATGGGTTTATTATTGAATTTCTTTCCGGTTCTAATTAATTGATTTGCTCTTGAACTCTTATCTTATCCTTTATCGATTTTTACCTCATTTTTCACCGGTTTTATTTTCCTTTTCTTATCGGTTTTTTATCCCTACTCTTAAATCTATCTCTTCAGCTATGCTTTCGAGCTCATCAAAAATCCTTTCCGAGTCTTTTCGCATTTCTTTTACTGCAGCCTTCAGGCTTCCTCCGCGAAGATATACCATGCGTTTTTTTCTGTAAAGGAGACCTGAATCGTTAAGATTCCTGAGATGATGGTTTACTCTGGATATTTTTATCTCAAGATCTTCAGCAAGGGCTTCTGAGGAAGTTATTTCATCATTCGAGAGTCTGTCAAGTAGGCTAAAAACGATTCTAGTCGCTGTATTTTCTGTATCCCTGCCCGAAGAAAAGCCAAAACTATCACATAACCACAGAAGATCGTCTTCAAGGCTTTTGACGTGAGGTTTTTCAAGGTATCTGAGGATTATCTGTTGAACCATCTATGTATATTTTAGAATATTTCATATATATAATTTCTTTTCATTTTGTCGATATCATTTCGATTTTTTCAGAATCTTATTTATTTTTCCAGCAATTTTTAAATATGAGTTCCGCATTATATGCAGATAGTTGAGCGCACGAGCGTTCAATATATTGACAAATCCCATATTAACTCATAGCTACAAGTTAATGTTCAGCTAACATGGGGTCACTTACGTATAAGGAGGAACAATAGAGTGATTATCAGACCTATTGGCGAACGAGTCTTGCTTAAGCACCAGAAGAAAGAAGAAGTGACAAAAGGCGGGATCTATATTCCTGAGTCTGCACGGCAGGAGAAAAAGGAAGGTATTGTTATTGCTGTAGGGACTTTTGAAGATGGAAAGGAGCTTCCCCTGAAGAAAGGTGACCATGTGATCTATGGGGGGTATCAGTCAGATGAAATTGAAATTGAAGATGAAAAGTACCTGTTTGTCGACTTCAAAGACATTCTGGCAACAATTGCTGAAGAATAACATTGAACGAGGCCGATTCTGAAGAACATAGGTAAGAATAATATTCAAAGTAAATTCACGAAATTCAAGAGTATAATTCAAACTTGATTTGGAAATGACTTGGTTTTAATCTAGGTGAATACAGATGGCTTCAAAGCAAATAATGTTTGATGAGAATGCAAGAAAGGCACTCTTAAACGGTGTGGACAAAGTTGCAAATACTGTCAAGATTACTCTCGGGCCGAAAGGACGCTATGTTGTGCTGGATAAAAGTACAAAACCTGTGGTCACAAATGACGGGGTAACCATTGCAAAGGAAATCGAGCTTCATGACAAGTTTGAAAATATGGGGGCCAAGCTTGTCAAAGAAGTTGCTTCCAAAACGCAGGACAATACCGGAGATGGAACAACTACTGCAACTCTTCTTGCCCAAAGTATGATTCGAGAAGGCCTGAAAAATATCAGTGCCGGAGCAAACCCGATAGATGTCAAGAAAGGTATCGAGATTGCAACAGAAAAGGTTGTAGGCTATCTCAAGAGCAAGAGCGTTGAGGTAAAGGGTAAGGAGAAAATCGTACAGGTAGCTGCAGTTTCTGCAAATAACGATGAAGAAATAGGTAATTTAATCTCAGATGCCATGGAAAGAGTCGGCTACAACGGAGTAATCACAGTTGAGGACTCCAAAACAATGGAAACCAGCCTGGACGTTGTAGAAGGAATGCAGTTCGACAGGGGCTTTGTATCTCCTTATATGGCAACCGATACCGAGAAGATGGTCTGTGAGTTTGATGATCCTTATGTCCTGATCACGGACAAGAAAATCAACAGCATGAAGCAGATAGTTCCCGTACTTGAAAAGGTCGCCTCTGAAGGTCGTTCTCTTCTTATTATTGCCGAAGATGTCGATGGGGATGCCCAGGCTGCTCTGATCCTGAATATCATTCGCGGAGCACTGAGAGTCTGTGCTGTCAAGGCTCCTGGATTTGGAAATGAGAGAAAGGAGATGCTTGAAGATATTGCCGTACTGACAGGCGGGCAGGTAATCACCGAAGACAAAGGTATGAAGCTTGAGGAATTCGATGACTATATGCTCGGAAGTGCCAGGAAGATCACAGTTGACAACCACAAGACCATCATTGTGGAAGGCAGGGGCGATAAAGCAAATATTGATGAAAGGGTCAAACTCATCGAAGCTCAGGTTAACATTGCAGACACGGACTACAGGAAGACTGAACTCAAAAAGCGCCAGGCAAAGTTAGGAGGCGGGGTCGCAGTAATCAAAGTAGGAGCTGCAACCGAAACCGAGCTGAAAGAGAAAAAGATGAGAATTGATGATGCTCTCAATGCCACAAAAGCTGCAGTTGAAGAAGGTGTGGTTATAGGTGGTGGAATAAGTCTTTTCCGTGCAGCTGCTATTCTGGACTCCCTGAAACTTGAAGGCGACAGGGAGGTAGGCGTAAAGATAGTCCAGAGAGCTATTGAGGAACCGGTACGCCAGATCGCTGAAAATGCAGGCAAGGAAGGTGCTGAGGTAGTTGCAACCATCAGGGCTGAATCCAGCGAGCTCTTTGGGTACAACGCAAAGAAAGATATCTTTGAAGATCTTTTCGAGGCAGGCGTTATTGATCCTACGAAAGTGGTCAGAAGCGGCCTCCAGAACGCGGCCTCGATTGCAGGAATGGTACTTACAACCGAAGCCCTTGTCACTGAATTCAACGAAGAAAAGGACGAAAGGGGAGCTACGATAATTATCTGATTACAGCTTCTCTCTTCTTTCTCTTTTCCTATTTTCTTTTCAGCAGTAAAGACTGAAAGCCTTTTTCTAAAATTAGCGTAATACTTTTGTAAGAGCATAATTATCAATATCAATAACAGTTAATCTATAGTTTCTCTGTTATAATCATCCAGTTTTGTTTTACTGTAGATTCTCTACCAGAAAGGTGAAAGTAAAGATGCTTGAAGTCTATTGTGACTCATCCTATAATGAAAACGAAGACGCCTATATCGGCTGCGTGCTACTCCGGGACAGCAGGCAGATTCACCAGTCAACGACTAAAGTCCAGGATCAACCTTACAATAATCTTGATTGCGAGCTTGCAGCCCTTAATTTTGCCGTATCCCTTGTCAGGATTTTTTTCAAAGGTGATACGGAAATAATTATTTATAATGATTCTACTGAAGCCGTAAAAGTTTTTCAGGGAAAGGTGCAGGAATTAGATAAGGAGTTTTCAGGGTCCAGGATCAGCTTTGAGTATATTCCCCGTGAGAAGATGAATCAGGCAGCTGCAGACAGCCTATCCAAAAAATTTCCTATTTTTTTATCAAGTATATCCACATGTAATGTAGAATCTTTTTCAAGACGTGAAGATATTCTCCTGGATATTGCCCGCAATAAGAGCAATGTTTTTTATCTTGAGAAAGTGCCGGAAATGTCAACCAATAAAAAAACTTGTTACAGATTGGTAGTCCGAACGATGGAAAAAATCCTTTCTGATGATCGACTTTATCCTGTAAAAAAAGGAGGACCAGGCACTCAGGTAAAAGCTGCGGAAGAAATTCAAAAAGACCTCTCAAATCCAGAGATTCTTTCTTCCCTGAAATCAAAAGGTATCAGGCTTGAAAACTCCTATTTCCTGCTCACAGATGAGACCTGGGGGCTGCGAGGCACGGACAGCCAAGCCTGTTCTATTCTGCCCTCTTCTATTCCTCACAAGGTCATATGTGATGAGGTAGACCGGTCACCTCAAAACCTTTTCAGAAGAGCAGAGCGTTTCAAGTAACTTTCTGCTTCTGCAGCCCTTACTTTACATCTCGTCTTTCCGGAATCCGGTGAACCGGTATTTTATAAATTATAATATTCCGCTTATAATTTATCCCTAAATCCATATTCAATCCCTAATTCAATTCCAACCCGCCAAACCTAACTTAAACCCTGAGAATCCATGAAACAATCTATAGATTATAAAATCCAACTTTTGCTGACAGCTTTTGTCAGCTCTCTGCTCCTTGGAAATCTTCTAGGCAGCAAGCTAATTGAGATCTTTGGAATCGTAACCTCAGTAGGGATTTTCGGATATCCGATTACCTTTCTTATTACAGATATAGTAGAAGAGGTCAAGGGAAAAGAAGTATCAAAGATTTTTGTACATGCAGGTTTTCTTTCACTCTGCATTGCTGTACTTTTTGTATTTGCAAGTACAGGTCTCCCTCCTTCCCCTCTATATCTGCACAATGAGGCTTATAACTCCGTTTTTTCAAACTCCCTGAGAGTTATTCTGGCAAGTATGATCGCTTTTATTATAAGCCAGTACCACGATCTCTGGGCTTTTAATTTCTGGAAGCAGAAAACGAAGGGCAAATACCTGTGGCTTAGAAATAACCTTTCAACAATTGTTTCCCAGCTGTTTGATTCTATCGTTTTTATGTTTATTGCTTTCTATCATGCAGCTCCTGAGATGGATGCAGTTGCAATATTCTTTATGGTTTTGCCGCTCTGGACTCTTAAAGTGATTTTCGCTCTTCTTGATACCCCATTTGTATATCTTGGAGTCAGGTGGCTTGCTTCCGAAAATGAGAATAAGAGTTCCGACTCCGGGAAAAACCGGAATACCAACTCGGTTAAGGCAGAAACAAATTTGGCGCCTGAAAAAAGCCCGGATCATGAAATTTCAACCAAACCGTTGCGCCGTTTTATCATACCGTCACGACGTTTTCGATCAAACCTTTTTTGAAAAGGTTTGCGAGATGACTTGCAGAATACCTAATATTTATGAGTATTCCTATTATAATATAGGGGTGCAAAGTTATGGTAAAATATCCAGAATATAATATGCGGCAGACTGTTCCTGATGTTCAGCGGGGGGCGGGAAAAGAATCTGAAGGAAAGGGCGAAGAAACGAAAAAGCCCCAAAAACCCGGTGAGAGGGAGGCTCAGTATGCTGAGGTTCCAGCCGGTGAAAGCTGTATGCCCTGTCTTGAAATGTCCAAGGAGCAGTGCAAAAATTCTATCTTGGAAATACAAAAGGTAGCAGAAAAGATACTCAAAGCCCATGGAGTTCTCAATGAAACTGCTGATCTTTTAAAGGGTGAATGGTTTCTTAAGCTCCAGAAATCAGGATTTGAGAAAAAACTGGTTCTTGCAAAGTACGGGGAAGAGGTTTCCATAGGGCTTTACATTTATTCGGATGATATTCCTGTTCCTGATCCTAACGTTGTTTTACTCTCACAGAACGGATTCTGGTACCCTCAGAGAATCGAGGAAAAGTTTGAGGAAACGGTTTCTTCCTTCTTTGCAGGAGCATATGGGGACTATGACTTCCTTAGTATTATCCCTGAGAATCTTGAAAAATTCCAAGTTTTCCAGCGTGATTTTGCGAAAATACTTGAAGACCAGGGCTGGAGCAGTTCAGATGTAAAAATTCTCGAAAAAATCATGCCAAGAAATTAAGCTCTTAAATACTGGTTTCATACAAGGAACTAATTTTTTTCTCCCAATTTTCTCAGGAATTACCCTTTTTCCTTTCGGGCTTCTCAGGATTCGGCCTTTTTCTTTCTATCCTATTATTTCTCTGATTCTGTTTTTCCCACAGGATATTTAAATCTTGAAAGCATACGCAGTTTCAAGTATAGGTATAACTTCAGCGGTGTTACTTGCTTTTACCTCAGCTCCTTTCACAACAATTGATTTTCAGAAGGTCTTTTATGTTCTCAATAAACTCAGAATGCATCCTATCAAAAAAATCTGAAGATATCCCTCCTTTCTATGTGATGGAAGTGCTGGAAAGTGCTCAGGCTCTGGAAGCTGAGGGAAGACAAATAATCCATCTCGAGATAGGAGAACCTGATTTTCCTACGGCTCCTCATATCTGTGAAGCCGCCTGTGCTGCTATTTACCGGGGATCCACAAAATACACTCACAGTCAAGGACTTCTTTCGCTCAGAGAGGCAATAGTCGAATCTTACCAGCAGAAGTTCGGAGTCGAGCTTAGCCCGGATCAGGTTATTGTAACATCCGGTACGAGTCCGGCTCTTCTGATTGTTTTTATGGCTCTACTTGAGAGAATGGATGAAGTCATAATGTCGAACCCTCATTATGCTTGCTATCCAAATTTCGTGAAATATCTGGGTGGAACTCCTGTTTTTGTTTACACGAGCGAGACAAATGGGTTTGCTCTGGAACCCGAAACAGTAAGGCAGTGCTTGAGCTCGAATACTAAAGCCATCCTGATTAACAGTCCTTCAAATCCTGGAGGTCATGTCATGTCTCCGGAAAGCTTGCAGGGCCTTGCCGAGATCGCAGATGAAAAAGGAATTCCTATTGTCTCAGACGAAATCTACCAGGGTCTGATCTATAGCGGAGAAGAGCACACTGTTCTGGAGTATACGAAAAACGCCTTTGTCCTGAATGGCTTTTCCAAATTATATTCAATGACAGGCTGGAGGCTCGGCTATATTATTTGTCCTCCTGAGTGCGTCCGTGCAATTCAGAAAATCCACCAGAACTTTTTCATCTGCGCCAATTCCTTTGTCCAGGAGGCAGGAATCGCGGCTCTCAAAGGTCCGCAGGAACACGTTGCCAAGATGATCCAGACTTACAATACACGCCGCCAGTATATGTTAAAAAGACTTATTGGAATGGGCCTTGATGTCCGCAAGGAGCCAACAGGAGCTTTTTATGTCCTTGCCGATGCTCGCAAGTACGGCAGCGACTCCTTGGAATTGAGCCGCCGTATCCTTAACGAAGCTGGCGTTGCAGTCACGCCTGGAATCGATTTCGGTAACGGGGCTGAAGGTTATCTACGTTTTTCATACGCCAATAGCATCGAAAATATAAAAGAAGGTATGGATAGGCTGGAAGCCTTTTTGGAAAAGGAACTTGAAGGATTAGAAATTCTATAATGTAGTTAGGTTAATTCTTGAGTTAGGCCACTCTTTTCTTTATCATTTCTAACTTTCTAACCAATTTTTTTCTTTCTATTATTTTAAAATTCGGAAAGACTGCTCTGAAGCTTTCCGTTTTTTTCCAGCCAGAAAAGTCCTGTTATAATCCAGGTTCCATACGTGAAATGCGTCCCCATGATAAAATAAAGTTCTCTTTCTTTCATGAGGTCCGAGAAATGCTTTTTTATTTTACTCTCTATGGCTGCCGGCTCCTGCTCGTCCCTTATGATATTCCGCACGTCTTCGTTAAATTCCCAGTCGAGCAGGGTTATTTTATGCCCCCTGCAGGCATTTTCTCCCTCACACTTGAAAAAATACCTGATCTCGACAGGCATTCGGGCAGCTTTTTCCCCTTTTTCCAGAAAATCTCCTATGAGATTAAAATACTGCTGCCGGTCATAAGCCTCAGTGCTGTTCACCTTTATTTCGAGGTCTAAGATTTTCGGTTTTACCACTCCAAGGGTCGCTCCCTTGAGATTTAGCTTTTCAATAGATGTTACGAGCGGCAGGACAAGCTCTTTTATTTCCCTCTCTTTAAGGGGCTTTTCCAGGTTCACGTGACTGAGGACTTTCCTGCTCTCCCACCTGACATCATGCTCAGGTCTGGTAACCGTAAATTCTAGCAGGTCATTCTTCCTGAAATCAACCAGTCCTTCCCCGTATCTGAATCCCAGAGGATAGAGCCTCAGCATTTCTCCATGCTTATTAATACCGATTATCCCGACGGCATGCCCATTCCCATCCTTTTTGCTTTTCTCGGGAACGGCTCTGACAAGGACAGCTACTTCTTCTTTTTCGTGCCTCAAGATAAGAACCTCGCTTGCTGTTGAGCAGGTTTGAGCAGGTAGAAGAAGATTGGATCTGCAGATTATTAACCGTTGGGGAAGTTACGTGAAAGTATTACTTTTATCATTCTCTACGTACCTGAGTATTAAAGAATTAAATCTCTAAATTCACCAAAATTGATACGAGATTCGAAAATATAGGGAGAAAATGTTAAAAGAATAATGTAGAAAAGTAAAATTAAAGAAAAAAGGTGGGGCTGGTGAGATTCGAACTCACGATCGACGGGTATCTCCGAACAACTGCTTATACAGTTTTCTGGTGAGCATCTATCAGTGCTCCAACGGTTCCTCATTGTCCTGCCCCGTCGGGAAAGACTCGGTAGACCCGTTGTTCATCATTTATCCGCTGGAGCCCATCGCCATGCCGGGCTAGGCCACAGCCCCTTTATAGAACATTTAACAAGGAACTGAAATATTCGTTCTCTATTAAATAGTTAACGACACGAACTAATGTTTTTATGTTGATTATACTTTTTCATCAGTTGACGATGAAAAATAAGTAATTAATCCGTGGCTATCATCACACTTGAGGCCTTGAACGCTGCATAAATCTCGTTCCCTATTTTTAAGTTCAGATTTTCAGCTGATGTTTTTGTGATGATGGAAGTGATTTCTGTTGCTTCTGGCAATTCTGTTATGATTTCAGAGCTTCCCATCCCGGTAACAATGCTTTTAACCTTACCTTTTAAAAGTTGCTTGCGCTTAATTTTATATTTGATCCTCCATTAAACATGGAAATTAAACTTCCGTCAACCACTATATAAGTATATCTCTATGTGAATCTTAAGAATTAATAAGGTTAGTTTCCTATGTATAGTCAAATTTTTAAAAGGAACATAAAATTTCCACTTGAAATCTAGGAACCGGTATGTTTATATTTGAGTTGTAAATTTATTTCCTAATGCAAATTCTTTATATAAGTTATATGAATTTGAAAGAGAAATTAGTTTACTGGTAACAAACGTAGGTCTGAGAATCTACTAACTGGTAAACGACAGCAAAAGATTTGAACGCGGATTTTTTTTCTATTGGGATCTGGAAATTTTATGGTCTATCCTGAATTCCCCCACCCGTCTTCCAGGATGCAGGGAAAAAGGCGTATTCCTGAAAACCTGTTGACATTGAAGTACTAGTTCATAAAAATGGCACAGTGCTGTGAAATTACTGTGCATTATTCATTAGCATGGAAATGAACTGCTGTGCAGTGCACAGAACAATGTTGAGAGGCAAGTAAAATGCAAGATGAGACGCTACTATCGATTTTTTCTGAAAAGTGCACCGAATATACAATACCAAAATTTTATGCTGGAGGGCATTGATTATGTTTTTCAAAAACATAGTCTGTCCTGTCTGTGGGGCTGCCTGCGACGATATCCAGGTTGAAATCAAGGATGAAAAGATTGAAGCTAAAAATGTATGCAAGATGGGGATTTCCAGATTTAAGGAGATTACAAGTCCCCGAAGGCTTAAACAGCCACTTCTTAAGTTCGGAGGAAAATTAAGACCAGTTTCCTGGGACGGAGTCCTTGAAATAGCTGCGGACATCCTGGCTTCGGCGAAGCGCCCCCTGATTTTCATAGGCAGCGAAACTTCATGTGAAGCACATGAAGTGGGGCTTATGATAGGAGAATATTTGGGTGCAACTGTTGATACAATCGTCAATGGGGCCACAGTGATGGGAACTCAGGAAGCCGGAAAAATAGGTGCAACTGAAGGACAAAAGAAAAACAGGGGAGATCTCATGGTCTACTGGGGAACAAATCCACTTGAATCCATGCCCAGGCAGATGTCCAGATATGGGGTTTTCCCCAGAGGTTACTGGACAAAACGTGGGCGTTTTGACAGGACAATCATTACTGTAGACCCAAGAAAAACTCTAACTGCTAAAGCTTCTGACCTGCACGTGCAGCTTAACCCGGACTCCGACTATGAGCTAATAAGCGCACTCTTGACGCTTTTACATAGAAAAACTCCTCATCATTCCATAGAGAAGATTACAGGAGTTTCCATTCCTGTTATGGAAGATATGCTCGATATGATGAAGAACTGCAACTTTGGGACGATCTCAGTAGGAGTTGGACTATCTTCATCCCTTGGGAAGTACAGGAATATTGAAATTGCCATGAACCTTGTGAAAGAGCTGAACAATTATTCCAAAATTACCATTGGAGTTATCCGTAGTCACTGCAACGTGGCAGGCTTTAACCAGGTTGCTTCCTACATGTACGGTTACCCCTTCGGGCTTGACTTCACGCGTGGACACCCACGTTACAACCCTGGAGAATTCACAACCGTGGATTTGCTTAGAGAAAAGGACGTAGATGCAGCTTTTGTAATATGTGCTGATCTTTTGAGTCAGATCCCACCTGACTGTGCAGCTTACCTTGCCGAAATTCCTTTGATCTGCCTGGATACAGTTCCTTGTCCGACTACATCTATTTCAGATATTGTACTTCCGGGGGTCATTGACTCCATAGAATGTGACGGGACGTTCTACAGATTTGACGATGTGCCTATTTACTTTGAACCGTTCCTTGATTCTCCATTTAAATTCACTCAGAGTAATGAAGATACCTTAAAACAACTCTTTGAGAAAATAAAAGCGAAAAAAATCAATTTGATGTTTTACCTATATAGTGCTGATCTTAAAATTCAAAATTTCTCTTCGAGGTCTCAGATTTCAAATAGTCAACTAAGTTTCTGAGAATGAAAAATAATTCTGAAAATCTTAATCTTACTGGTTTCAAGCAAAAGAGAACTCGATGAAGTAGAAATTGAGGCCATATCAAGAAATGCTGAGGAATACGTAGAACTTACAAAGGAATATAAGGAAAAGAGCAAAATTACTGTTTAAGAGCAAGTAATTTTTATTTAAACCTATAACTTAAAGATCAACGCCCAGGGCAGGATTTGAACCTGCGCTCTCCCAAAGAAGAAACGGTTTTCGAGACCGTCGCCTTACCACTAGACTACCTGGGCATTTTGTTTTTAAATTAGGAAAATTCTCGGGCATTGCCCAACGTTTTTGATTTAACGTGTTTCAGATGCAGGGTTAGTGAATATACCTTCTTTCTTATATATTTTGTCATAAGCAGGATCTATACCTCAATCTGAAAGTAACACCTCAAAAATCGAAAAGTGAACTCTGGCCTGCATTTTCATCCGATTCTTTATCTCGTGATCCTTCTTTTTCTCTTTCTTCAGTCTCTTTCCGAGTCTTCTTGTCCTTCTTCTCCTTAGAGTTAGTTATTTTCCCTGGATTTACCTTTTCGAGGTCTGCAAATGAAAGCTGTCCTGTGTGCCGGATTTCCTCATTTTTCAGGTTTTCAGGCAGCTCAAGCCATCCATACTGACCTCCTCCGCCAGGATGGATTATTACATTTCCTTTCCTGAAAGCCAGAATTGCATTTACTATCCGGTCGTCGCCAACGATTTTCAGGTCTTCAGGCTCAGAGTAAATAAGAGCTTTGACTTCGTTTCCAAAGCGCTCTATAAGTTTATTCCAGGCCGTTTGCACGCCTTTTGTCTGAACGCTTGCATGGCCGAGAGCCATTTGGATAATCTCGGCAAGAGGAATTAGGTGTAGGTAAGGAGGACGGTAATCAGGGTGTTTTGGCTCTTTAAAGTCTGCAAGTTCATTAACTCGGTCGAAAACCCCTTTCTTTATGACGCCTCCACAGATCGGGCAGCGCCACTTATTCTCTACGGCTTCAGGCAGAGGATACTGGGTAAAACACTTAATGCAGGCTGATCGGTTGTATTTTCCCTCTTCGGGAAAGAACCCTACATTCAAAGTAGCTTTATATCCCTGCTCTCTGAGAATAGCTTTTTTCAAGCCATCAAAGGTGAGCTCAGGCATATCAAACTGTGTAAACTCCCTTGCCAGTTTGTTAGTCGAAGGGGAATGAGCGTCTGAATTCGAAAGAAAAGTCAGGCGGTGAAGCTCTTCTATTCGGTCGGCATAATCACTGTCCGCACTCAGGCCAAGCTCCAGAAAAGAAATATAATCTGTCATATCCCCGTAGCAGCTTCTCAGACTGTCATGATAGCCGTAAAGTGCAGTCCAGGGCGTGAAGGCATGGCAGGGGCCAATAAGAGCTCCGATATCTTTTGCAATTTCGGCAATTTCACTGCCATCCAGCCTGATACTCGGGCGGCCATCGGATTCAAGGTTGCCAAAAGGAGCAATGCGCTCGGCCAACTCTTCAGCTTTTGAAATCGAAGGCAAAATAAGGAGATGGTGCACGCGTTTGCTATCTTCTATCTCGGTAGTAGGGATGAAATAAATCTCATCTATGCGGATTTCTTCATCCGAAACGGCTACTCTTTTGATCTCTTCGAGCCACTTCGGATGAGTGCAGTCGGCAGTACCGATTAACTCCATCCCTTTTTTTGAAGCCTCCCTGGCAATTGTCGGCAGTTCCATTTTTCTGGAAGATGCCATGGAGTATTTTGAGTGGAGATGGAGATCTGTGTTGACTTTCATTCCCTTCCCTTTACCGGAAAACTCTAATTTTCAGCGCTTGCCTTAATAAGATAATCTTAGTTAGATATTATTTTAATTACCTGATTATTTTCTAAGGCCCTATCATCCTATGTAGCGCAGGTCTTCTTCAGTCGGTTTGACTTCCTGGAAGGTCTGTTGCTCTTCTTTTTCCTTTAGCTTTTCAAGGATGCTTTCCATTTCCTCTGCCTTTTTCTCAAGAGACTCTGTGTTTACCTCGATCCCGAATATCCTACAGAGTACCTTTAGAAGGGACTGGGCGCTTTTAGGATCCATTAGATATCCTGGGGTCATGCCCATAAGACAGGCAGCATCAATACCTCGCATCTTGCTGAAAGCTACAAGCAGGCCCGATGCTCCAACTATACCTCCGCTGGGTTCGGATTCCCTGAACTCTACCCCATACTCTTTGATTTCTTCAATCAACTTCGTGTTATTGGCGACCCCAAGGACGGTTTCCTCATAGGTCAGTTTGCCTGTGGGGTACCCTCCGAGTGTGTAAATTCTCGGCACTCCGAATTCCTGTGCAATGTCAAGATAAAGCGAACAGAGTTCGTAATGCCCTTGCGAGGTCGTGCTCTGATGATCTCCTACAAGGAAAAGGATATCATTCTCTTTCGCTTTTGCGTAATATATAATATTGCTTACAGGACGGACCGTACAGTCTTTATTGACCAGAACCTGAGGTGGAAAATGTGGGGAATAAACCTCAATAATTTTTTCAGCCCCTAGTTCGTCTACCAAATGCTCTGCCACTAGCTTACCTACGAGTCCTACTCCTGGAAGTCCTACTACAAGGATTGGTTTATTAAGTTCAAGATTTTCTTTCAGGCGGACAAGTGTACTTTGTTGCATAACAATTCCTTATCCTTTCTTTGCCATTCTGCGGTACTTGCCATAAGGGTCATGAGGAGAAAAGCGGGCCGGATGTGCAGGAAAAACTTTTCCCCCACAAACCGGACAAATTTCCCTTAAAGTGTACCTACCGCAATTTTTGCATTTGCGGATCTTTTGTCCCAAAGGATATCACGCCTTTGCCGATTCGATGTGCCGCTTGAAAGTCCCATGTCCGCCAAGTTTGGCAATAGTATCGACTGCTGTCTGGGCAGACTTTTTAAGGACTGATTCGGCTTTCTTGTAATCCGGGGCAATTACCTTGATTCGGTATCTTGGAGCCCCTGTGTAACTTATTTCAAGCCTTATGTCTTTTCCATCAACATCATTGATAGAATTTGCAGCACTCAGGGCTTGCTTTATGATTTCTATGCCATTTGGAAGGTCACAAGTCAGATCAACATAGCCTGCAATGTCTACAAAAGGCAGTTTGATGTTTTCCCCTGCAATTTTGATTATGCTCTTTAAGTATTTTTTATTAATTTTGACTCCTTTGAAGGCTTTCTCCCCTTCGATGGCAGCTTCTTCAAAGGCTGTATATGCACTTCCGAACTCTTCTACGAGTTTTTCGTGCAAAGATTCCAGGGTACCTTCATCGGTTTTCGTCTCTTCAGCCACGAACTGGAGCCATTTAGCGGCTTTTTGCTCATTTTTCCATTCCTGGATTTTAGCGCGCCGCTGGTGCTCGTTTACGTCTTTCAATGAAAGGTCTATGTGGCCGCGGGAAGGGTCCACGTTAAGAACCTTGCAGACTATCTTCTGCCCTTCCCTTACGTAGTCCCTGACGTACTTGACCCAGCCTGCTTTAATTTCGGAGATATGAATGAAACCTTCTCTTCCTCCGAACTCCTCAAGCTCGACATAGGCTCCGAAATCCGTTACGTTCTTTACAGTACAGACAACGAATTCTCCGACTTCGGGCCAGTTATCGTTTCCCATTCGCACCACTTCTCTAGTTTTATATCTTTGTTACTTGTTACTCTAATGCTGTAAAGTGCTTTTACCTGTTCGTTTATTCAAGCACTTCCAGAATATGAGTAGTAATTGTCGATTTTCCACCGGTTGGTTCGGCAAGGGTCCGTCCACAGACAACGCAGGTGATTTTACGGCTAGCGCTTCCGAATATGATCTGTTCGTTTTCGCAGTCGTTGCACTTTACGCGCAGGAACCTGCTTTTTGGCCTCTGGATATAGTCTACCATTTTATCTTACTCCTTGAACTCGAACTTCTTTGCCCTGAAGCAGGGTCTCTGGTGAGCTTTCTTACATACTGTGCAGCGGTATCTGAGCCAGATACGTTTTGTGGGTTTGTCGCCACCAGGCACCTTGGAGAACTTTCCGCTGTTCCCTATGCCTTGCTGTCTGTTCTTCTGCCTCGTAATGTGGGCCATTGATGAAGCCTGACCCTTCTTGACCCTTTCAACGACTACTTCTTGATGGGTCTTACAGAATGGGCAGTAAGTTCTGAACCTCTTTGGAATCTTCATTCTTAACACCTTTTTAATGATTATTGGTATTCAGCTTGCCTTCTCCGGCTTTTGCGGAAAGGCATTATTTACATATGGAAATAATACGTATGGCGTTACGTATGGCGTTTAGATCCTGGGAAGATCTTATTTGGGAAGCCTTTGATTGGATGAACTTGAAATTTTTCAGACCTCTTTCAATCTTGGTATCACGTGAAAACCTTCTATCAAGGCGAGGTCAAATAGCGTTAACAAGGTTAAGCTACTACTAATTTTTGCTCAAGCTTTTTACGAAAAAGCTTGCATGCTAACAAGGTTAAAGTACACAAATATAGCTACACATATAAATACTCATACTATTGCCTGATAAGCTTTCAGGCCTACATCGCTTAACTTAGAAGCTTTAATACTTTAAATTGCCTATCGTTTTTTTCTCAAGCTAAAACAAATTGTAAATCTCAGGAAATTAGTTTTTTTCCTGAATTTTCCTGTCCAACAATTAGTTTAGCTGCATTTCGCTTTATCAGCCCTGTAGCATTGAGCTGCGGCAAAACAACTACTTCTTCCGCACTGACCGTATAATTCCTACCGTCTGCGCCTGTGAAGGTGGGCAGATCCTTCAGTATTCGAACAACAACGTATCCCTCATTTATATTATTTTTGTCTACATTTATTTTCTGTCCATTTTCCCAAACCTCTCCCTGATTATATGTTTGATTAATTACTTGAATATCTTTTTTTTCAGAATTAAACGGTTTTTTATTCTGTTTGGAAGTTTCAGGGTTAAGAATAGGTTCAAGAAATTCAATTCTCAAGTTCTCAATTTCTTCAATTACAATATAATATAACCGCTTCTCTGAAGGCAGCATCTTTTCGGTGTTTTTCGTGGTTTTTTTGTCTGATTTAGTTATTTTTTTTTCAGAGAAGGCTTGTGATGTGGCCAAAGGTATTATTTTTTTAACTCTATTCATAAAAATTGATTCTACAAACCGAATCGTGTTTTGAAGTTCGTTTTGCAGTAACATTACTTCCGATGAGCGAGGACTGTTGATGTTTTTTATCTCTTCTTCCAACTCTTTGATGTATTTCTCTACATCTTGGTAGAAGTCTGGCGGGATTGAAGTTACTGTACTAGAATTACACTCTTTGCGTTCTACTTCTCTAATCTTCCCGTCTATTTTTTCGAGATCCATACTCTGCAACACCTCTGCAAATCATATACACGGCTACATACTCCGGAACTTCCTGTATACCTTCTTCTACTCTTAAGTCCTTGCCCTTTAGTTGCACTGAAAAAGGCTTTGAAACTGTTATCTTTACAGGCCTTTCGCCAAAGATAACGGCATCGATAAGTGGGTCAAACTTCTCTAATTCGGATAAAGCAAGTTTCTTTACCAGCATCCCTGACCCGCCGTGCAATGAGCCCGGCACCCGGATCAAACGTTTGATGTCCGCAGTCACGGGTTCGTCAACACTTGCTCCAAAATCTATTCCATATTCTTTAGTAGAGTTAATTACAAAATGCTTTAGAACATTTCCTGACTTTTTTATATTAAAATCTAGACGGCCACGATTTAATATATCATTTAAACTGCTTTCACTTGAAGCTATTTTTATCAAATTATTTATTGATGTTTGACCTAAGTTCTCTCCTTCTTTTCTCATCTTTTCTTGCAAATCTATAAACATTTCCTTCTTATTCTTTTTTTGAACTTCTTTTTGTAAATATTCTACAGTAAATCTTGCAATTCTCTTTCCCCAACCATAATCATATCCTTTAAGAACCCATTTCTTCGGATTTTCCCCTCTTCCATTATTTCTTGCCCCTGCTCCATATTCACCAGCAATTTCCTCTTGTATAAAAAATTTTTCGTAATCTACATCTTTTCCGCTGATATAATTAATGATCTCTCTTCTTTCTGGACTACCTAGTGTTAGGACTCTTGGATCTTTAACGTGTAAGTGATATCCTCTCCCTCCGGAGAATACCAGCTCAATCTCCTGCTCCGAAAACCCGAAATCGTCTAGAAGAAAATCCATGAGCTTAAAAGTTTCCTTCTTTACAAGCTCCAGCATATCCGCATAGTTTCGAGGGGCATCTGGCAGGTGGTCTGCATCAAGATCAAAAATCAACTCTGCCCCTAGCCAGTTCTTCTCATTCATTTTACGCGCATCAGGATATTCATAATAAGCAGTCGAATTGTAAACATGCGCAGGGGCCATGCCGTAAAGATAGTCAAGAGCTTCTCCGGGCGAGCCGAAGGCTTTGTGCCTGTGCATCATCTTGTCAGGCATGTCATCATAGAAAATGAAAGCCCATTCTCTGTTAGGTAGGTGGTCAGGAAGACCTATTTCGGCATTTTTGTAATAATTCTGAAAGCGAGTTTTCAAAAAACGGGCGGTTCTACTGTCCATAGTTTCAGGGCTTCTGGGGTTTTGGGTCTTAATTCGGGGTTCTGATCAGGGGTATTGTTTAAAGATTCTGATATGGGATTTGATTCGGAGTATTGTTTAAAGGTTCTGATATGAGTACGATTTAGGGATTCTGATCAAAGGTTTTGATTAAGTTTTTGATTTGGGATTTCGGTTGGTTTTCCCTAAGATAAATCAATCTCATATTTTACTTTTGCTTATATTATTTTCTCTAAAATAATTTCACAGTTAATTCGGATTTGAGAACTCTTTTTACTATAATGGAACGTCTGGCATTCTTTAATCAAGGTATTTGTAGCATTAAGGTTTCATTTTTAGCAGGAACAACAATAAATGGGATAGAATTATAGAATCTGTAAGTAGAATCTGGAATTCAAAGCTGAAAAATAATAATTGACAATATAAATTGACAAATTGACAAGTTAATGAAAGATTTGGGGTATGGGTCTTATGGGGATTAAGAATTACATTAATACAGTTCGATACTATCTAAAAAAAGAAGAAATTGAAGAGTTGCCTATCTTCTCACAAGCTGGCAATCTGGATGATTCTAAAATTTTTACCAGTCCTTTTACAGGTATGCAATTTGTACTGATTCCTGCAGGCAAATTCGAGATGGGGTCACCCTTTGAAGTAAAAGGCCGATCCGATTCTGAATCTCCGGTCCATAAAGTGACAATTCAAAACTCTTTTTACCTGGGCAGATCAGCTGTCACGCAAAAACAGTGGGAAAAAATAATGAAAAATAATCCTTCACACTTCAAGGGCGAAGATCGACCTGTTGAGATGGTTTCCTGGGAAGATGCTCAGAAATTTGTCACAAAGCTGAATGATAAGGAAGGAACGGACAAATACCGCTTACCTTCAGAAGCCGAATGGGAGTATGCCTGCCGGGCTGGCACACAAACAAGGTGTTTCTTTGGTGAGGATGAGTCAAAACTCAACGAATACGCCTGGCATGCTGGAAACTCGGGTGCTAAAACTCATGCAGTTGGCCGCAAGAAACCAAACCCCTGGGGACTTTATGACATACATGGGAATGTCTGGGAATGGGTGCAGGATGAGTGGCATGATAATTATAAGGGTGCTCCTTCAGATGGGAGTGTATGGGAAGAAGGAAATCGTGTCTATCGGGTTTCTCGTGGGTGTAGTTGGCTCTGTGATACGGGATTCTGCCGTTCGGCTGGCCGTTTCAAACGCGAGCCTGAAAGTTGTTTTGCTAACCTTGGGTTTCGCCTGTTGAGGGAACTATAAGTCTTATAATTTGATTTTTCATAATATTTTTTCTTTATTTGAAGATTTTTAGGCATGTAAATGATTGATTGATCAATTTTGAAAATCAGGTTATCACCGTATTTTAGACTGTATGTAGAGTCGCTATATTATGGTTTCACAATTCTATATCTACGACTGAATTTCGAGTAAGGTGATTACAGGAGAGATGAACTTTTGATTCTTTTGGGAAGGTTGGGTTTATTTTGTAGTTGAGCTTGTTTCAAAACTACCTCTAAGAGGATAGTTCTAACCTCGGTAATTCTGACTTAGATTATTCTTATCCAGAAGAGGATAATTCTAACCTCGGTAATTCTGACCTAGATTATTTTTATCCATATGAAAACAATTCTCTAGGTGACTCTTATCTGGATGAAGATTATTTTAACCTAGATTATTCTTATCCGGACGAAGATAAGTATCCAGATGAAGAAATGTAAAAAACGGTGAGGATGAAGGAACTATTGATGTTGAAGAGATAGAAAGTGGATTCTGAATACTTCGTTTCTGAAAAGAGTACCGAACCATACTAACCTCGACTCGGCAAGAACTGCACAGGAAATACTTATACGAAAAGCCTCTATTATATCCACTTCATGAAGCAGGATATGTCAAGTGCCGACGTTGCTGCAGTTGTTGCCGAGCTGTCAGCAGGGCCGAAGTCCATTATTGATGCGAAAATCGGGAAGATCTATCAGCCTACGAATGAGGAGATTCGCATCAATCTTTACGTTTTTCACCAGGGCAGGGACAACCTGGTTATTGAGGCTGGGAAGCGCATTCATTTAAGTAAATACCTCAGGGCAAGCCCGACACTTCCACAGGCTTTTCCAATGCTGCTTAGAAAATACCTGATGGGAGGCAGGATCACATCTGTAGAGCAGCACGATTTTGACAGGATTGTAAAGATCGGGATAGAGAGAGGGGGAGTACAGAGTACTCTTATTGTGGAGCTTTTCGCTCCAGGGAACGTACTTATTGTCGATTCTGAAAACAGGATTATCCTGCCTATGAATCCTGTAACCATGAAGGATAGGCGGCTCCGGAGTGGGGAAATTTATGAACTGCCTGAGGCACAGATAAGTCCTCTGAAGGTTAAGGTTCCAGACCTTATGGAGGCTTTTTCTAAATCTACGGCTGATATTGTCCGGACGGTTGCCACAAGGTTCAATCTGGGAGGAGTCCTAGCAGAAGAAGTCTGTGCCAGGGCAGGAATTGACAAATCAAAGCCTTCAAAGGAAGCAACTGAAGAGGATGCCTTCAAACTCTGCAATGCGATGCACGATCTCTTCTCTCCACTGTCCAAGATCGAAGCCGGAGATAAAGGCTCTGCCGAAGCCGAACTTAAATCCGAATCCGGGGTTGAAGGCGAAGCTCCTAAACTCAGGCCCCAGCATGTGAAAAAGGAAATTAACGGAAAGCTGGAAACTTTCGATGTGCTTCCTTTTGACCTTCTTCGCTATTCCGAATTTGAAAAAGAGTATTTCGATTCATTTAATACGGCACTTGATGAATTCTTTGGAAAAAAGGCGCTTGAGCAGGTCAAAGAAGTAAAAGAAGCTCAGAAAAAGGAGAAAACCCTTGGCGTTTATGAACGGCGGCTTCTTCAGCAGGAAGAGAGCCTTGCAAAGTTCGAAAAAGAAATAGAGAAAAATAATATCCTTGCCGAGACAATCTACGCAAACTACCAGGCTATTGAAGAGCTTCTTTCCGTGCTCAACGGTGCAAGGGCAAAAGGCTATTCCTGGGACGAGATCCGCTCCATTCTGAAACAGGCTAAAAAGGCCGTACCTGCTGCGCAAAAGATCACAAATATCGATCCAAGGACCGGGACTATAACTGTGAACCTTGATGGGAAGAGTATTAGTCTTGACATCCGAAAGACAGTACCGCAGAATGCTCAGGAATACTATGAAAAAGTAAAGAAATTTAATAAGAAGCAGGACGGAGCTCTCAAAGCTATCGAAGACACCAAAAAGGCTATGGAGAAAAAGGCCGTTGCAAAGGCTGCAAAGGCAGGGGGGAAGCTTAAGGCATCCAGGAAAAAACACTGGTATGACAGGTTCAGGTGGTTCGTGTCCTCGGATGGCTTCTTTATTGTAGGAGGCAGGGATGCAGACACCAATGAGGAGATCTTTAAGAAATATCTCGAAAAGAGAGATCTTGTCTTCCATACCCAGACTCCGGGAGCTCCTCTAACAGTTATCAAGACTGGCGGAAAAGAGGTTCCCGAGTCTACTCTGCAGGAAGCGGCACAGTTTGCGGTTTCTTATTCCAGTCTCTGGAAAGCCGGACATTTCAGTGGCGACTGCTACTGGATCAAAGCTGAACAGGTCACAAAAACTCCTGAATCAGGAGAGTATGTGAAAAAAGGGGCTTTTATCATCCGCGGGGAGCGCAATTACTTTAAGGATGTCCCTCTTGGAGTTGCAGTCGGGCTTGAACTCAAAGGTGAAACGAGAGTGATAGGTGGGCCTGCTTCCGCTGTCCGAAAACATGGAGATTATATCCTCGAAATCGTCCCTGGGGCTTTTAACCAGAATGATATTTCAAAAAAGATCTACAGGATTTATGCCGATGAACTCAATGATCCTCGTTTCGTAAAACAGATTGCTTCTCCTGATCAGATAGCCATGATGGTCCCGCCCGGAGAATCGAACTTAAAGAGCCAGAAACCGGAACGGAAGGGAGAAAGTATCAAGGACAAAGGCAAAGAAGACGGAACCCTGGAAATAGATAACGAATCTGAAGACAGTGGAGAGAAAATTAAAGAGGGATTTGGAGAAGGATTCGGAGAGGAAATTGAAATTCACGGAGTGAAAAAGGCATGAGAGTTACAAATCGCTCCCTTAGGGGAAGGGAGGGGGAGATTGCAGTAACAGCCGAAACCTTAGATGATCTCTGGCACCTCAAATACATAATCGAAAAAGGGGACTTGGTTTTTGCTGTTACCAAACGGAAAGCCGATTCGGCAAGTGACAAAATCCGTCCTGAAAAAGTTGAAAAAGTTAAGGTCAGGCTTGGAATCAGAGTTGAGGAGCTTGAATTCCACAAATTTGCGAACCGGCTGCGGATACACGGGACGATAGAGTATGGGATGGATGTGGGCTCTTACCATACTCTCAATGTCGAGATCGGAACCAATCTTTCCATTATCAAGGAACACTGGAAGAATGACCAGCTCCAGCGGATCCAGGATGCTGAAGAAGCTTCAAAGCGCCCGAAAGTTGTTATGGTCGCAATAGAAGAGGGCGATGCCGATATTGGTTTTGTGCATCACTACGGAATAGAGATCTATTCTCATATCCGGCAGTCCTCTGGAAAGCGAGAGACTGGCTTGAGGAATGAGTTTTTCAAAGAAGTTGTAGAACAGCTCAGGCATGCCGTTCCTGAGGAAGCGTCTATAGTTATTGCTGGGCCTGGATTTACCAAAGAAGATTTCATTAAATATTTCCAGGAAATCGAGCCAGCTATGGCTTCAAAAGCCCTGATAGAAGATACTTCTATGATAGGAATGTCCGGCTTTCAGGAGGTTCTGCGCAGAGGTGCAGTTGATCGAATAATGCAGGAATCCCGTATAGCCCGCGAATCAGCCCTGATGGAAGACCTTATCCGTGAAATCTCAATGGACGGCAAAGCGGCTTATGGTTTTGCAGATGTTAAGAATGCCCTTAGTTACGGGGCTGTCGAAACCCTGCTTATTGCTGATGAAACCCTGCGAGAAGGGCGGGAAAAAGGGGAAGATATCGATAAACTCCTTATGGAAGTAGAACAAGCACAGGGGAAGGTCGTTGTTTTCAGTACAGCCTTTGAGCCAGGAGAAAAGCTTCATAAATTGGGAGGAATCGCAGCCCTGCTTCGTTTCAAGGTGAAAGGCTGACTTTCGGTCAAGCCTTTTCTTAAAAGGGTTGCAGCTCTGCTCCGTTTCAAGGTCAAGGACTGATTCGATCTGAGTTTGCATTTCCCAGTTTCCAACTTTTTAATCTTTTTCTTCAAATTCAGGCTCCTTTATCCGTTTATTACTCTCAGAGTTCGGTGGGTCATGAATACCCTGACCTCCAGAGGGCATCCTATAAATGTTCTCAGTAATATCTAAATTCCTTATTTTTCGATTTAAAAGCTTTTAATTCCTTTCTTTGTACGTTTTTGTCATTTATTGAGTCGTCTGACAGCCAAGTTAGGATGTGCGTGGCCGCACACAATTTTATCCTTTATCTTTTATATTATTTTTGTTATTTACTTTGCCTTTAGTTCTAATTAGTAAAATTTATTAACTAATTAGATTTATTTGTTGTTACTTTTAATTTAATCTATAATACTATTTATTAATATAATCTTTCTTATTATCTTTAAATGTATGATAACAAATGAAAAAGGGTGATAATCAATTATGAAATCCTGCATTCAAAAAACTTTGTTTTCCCTGCTTGCTTCGCTTGTGGTCTGTTTGATGCTTGCTCCGTTGGGTTTTGCAGCTCCATCTCCAGTTATCTCTGGTTTTCCATTCGACACTAACGAAACCTCATCTGACGGATTCTGCTGGAATGCTACCACTTTTGGCGGCTTTAACTATCCTGTAAACAAACACAAGGATTTTGTATCTTCTGAAAACTGGTTGGGTGAACGCCTTCAGTATGTCGAAAAAGACGGGCAGTCTGAACTTGGTAAAGGCAGTCCCGGAAACCATGTAATAGGTGAAGAAGAACTTGTGTATACTACCCGTCCGTCCTCTTCAAAATATGAACTTGTTTCCGATCTTGAACTGAACGCCAACACAACTCCTGAGAAGCTTGGTGGGATGTTCTACTATAAGCTTCCTTGGTTTGGAAAACCATATGTTACCGTTGGAAACGATTCCACCCGGCTTGCAAACCTTGTAGTTTCTCAGACTTCCGACGAGAAAAAAACATTAAAGGTAGGAGAATCCTGGGATCTCGGGAGTAATTATTCTCTGGTAGTCAATCAGGTCGATGTTGAAGGGGAGAAGGTCTGGTTTTCCTTGTGTAAAAACGGGGAAGAAATTGAGTCTGGGATTGTGAATACAAACGGTACAGTTAACGATAAAACCTTTGCAGCAACAGCTGACCTTGGAGATAAGAAAGACCAGCTTTACTTTATCACTTACGTAGATACTGTATTCTCAAGTGCTGCAGATTCCTTTGCAGTTTTCAAGTATACCTGGCTCATAGATAAAGATAAAATCGTGCTCATCGAAAATGGAGATAAATATCAGGGTTTTGAGGTAAAGAAAGCTTCTGAGAACGAAATCGTCCTTAAGAATTCAAATTCTATCACTTTGAATCTTGACAAAGATAAAAAGACCTACTTTACAGATTCCTGGTACTTCCAGACCTCAGATGAAGGAAAGGGAAGCACTTCTCCAGAAGGCTATGTTCTCTATCCAGCAACCGACGTTACTGTAGAGGATAAAATTGCTTCAGGTACCAATAATCCTGAAAATGTCTCGAATGAGTCTGTACTCTCCGCTCCTCTCCTTCAGAGTAAGGCTGGTGATTTCAAAAATATTAACAGTAGTCTTCCTGAAGATAATAGTAGTCTTCCTGAAGAAAAAACCGGAATAGAAGCTTCTGCGAAAGCTTCTGGTTTCGAAATGCTTGCAGGAGCTTTCGGAATAGTTCTTTGTCAATCTTTTCTAAAAAGGAGGGATTAAGAGAAATATCCTGAAAATTAGATTAAAAGAGAGTGATCTCTTTAAATTTGCCTCTTCTTCTCTTCCTTTTTCTCTTCCCTTTTCTTTTTCAGCCCATTTTCTTCACATTTTTAACCTTGTGACTGCTCTTGGCCTCTGTTAACTAATTCCTTGTTAGATCAAGAGAAGCGCAATAAATCCGCTCAAAAAGATTCCATCAAAGGTTCCTGCCCCTCCTATGCTTGCAACCGGAGCTCCAAGGTTCTTAATTTTTCCTAAGTTCAGAAGATCGGCTCCAATAAGGGTTCCGAGCACTCCTCCTGCATAGGCTGTGACAACACGGCACTGGTCAACCGGGCAGTCCGGAATATGAATTATTGACGTCAATAAAATCGCAGTAAGGGCAGCTGCAAGAGGCGGGACAAGGGCCGGGGTTGCGACACCTATCCCACGAATCGGCTTTGCTACGGAATGAGTTATGACTGCAACTATTAAGATGCCGGCTCCTGCAAGCAGGAGAGAAGAAGGGAACTTTATAAGAAGGTAAGCTGAAATCAGAACTGGAATAACCGCTCCTCCTACGTTCACAGCAATTGTCGTTTCATTTCTTATCACACGCCGGAACGGAACCCTGTAAGGTACGCCAAAAACACGAACATAAGTATCTCTAACTACCGGGGTATCGGATTTGAGGGTTGCCAGAGGGATATTTATGCCGCTTCCTAGGAGAGACAGTAACAAGATAATGAGTGCATCTCCTATAGAGAAGCCAATTTTCGTAAAAGCGGAAATAACTACTCCGAAAAAGAGAAAACTAAGCCCGAAAATCACAATAAGGATCAGAAGAAGAAGAAATGTAAGGCTAAAAGGAATGTATAAAAGTTGTCTTCTCATGAAATTTCCCCATTTTCTTTATTTCCCCACATATTTAGGAATCCCCACTTTCTTTATTTCTTAATATGACTATGAATCTATTTCTCTTCATTTATGAGTCTATGTGCTGACCTTATTCTTTACACATCCTATTGGAAAGTATCTGCTCTCAGAAAGTCTGCAATTTAAAAAGGCATGTAATTAGAAATTATCTGAGGAAAAAGTCTCTTCTCCTCAGAATTAGATATATCTTACTGCCGGCTTCAGGCATTCCATGCAGATTATTTCTTTCGCGTCTTTATAGACCCTTAGAATCCCGCCAGACTCGGATACCGTAACTGCGATTGCAACCGTATCTCTGCTGATTGCGGCTGCCGAAACATGCCTGCCTCCCAGTCCTTTCTCGATATCTATGTTTTTCGCATCAACGTCAAGGTAGCGACCTGCGGCATGAATAATGCCGTTTTCATCTACCACAAAAACTCCGTCAAGCTGGGAAAATTCCTTTATGGATTCCCAGTTTTTCTTGTCAAGGATAGTCCGGTAAGTCTCATCGTGGCCTGCATAAGGATTCAGTATTAGCTGGTGAGAGCGTTTCAGAACCTCTTCGGAATCACCTATAATGAAGGCTGCTCCTATTTTCTTGCCTTCCCTGCCTGTCAGCACAATATCAAAAGAGATTTTCATAATTGCGCTTATCACTTCTGGCTTTATCCTCTCCTGGCATTCCTTCATCGCTTTTACAAAGGGATTTTCATCGAGGTTATGTACAATAATCGAACTGGAGCCGCGGGTTTCTACTACGCCTACAATAACCCCGCCTTCCTGCTCTCCAAGCACGTATTCTATGGCGGCAGCCTGCTGAAGGTGGTCAGAATTTCCTGAAGCTTCGCGGTTTATCTGGTCACCTAGCTCTTTTAAAGGGTTTTTTCCATCCTTTCCAGTGGAGACCAGATGGTCTATTATGCTTTTCGGGCGCATGGAAATGTAATATACCGGAATTCCCCCAGTTTCGATCCCTTCAAAACTCACCTCTCCGGAAACCATAATTGCGGCAGCATTAAGTTCTCTGGAAATCCGGGCTGCCGTTTCTGCAATTATACGTGCTCTATCCATGTGATCCACCGCTTTTTCTTTTTGCAGCAACCGATTTGTGGCTCCACTTTTTTATCTTTAAAGTTAATATTATTTTTTTGAACTAACATTATTTTCTTAAATTACGGTTATTATTTTTTAATTTAGCGTTTTTTCTGGATTGGAATAGTTTACTTTAGGTTAACATTAAGGTCTACTTTATAAATACTTAAGCTTATTTACCACTCAGTACCTATCTCTTATATATTATAATTGCCCTCTAACTACTTCGATTTTACTTTTTTCCTTTCTGCTTTTTATACTCTTTTCCTTTACTCTTTTTTTGCAAGGTCTCCCTGAGGGTTTACAATTCCTTCAAATACGGGATCTAAACTCAATTTTTCAGAGAAAAGTTAACAGGAAGATTTTTCTGTTACGTTTTTCAATTAAGATTGGTGAATGTTTTGATCAGGACATTTATTGCAGTGGAATTAAACCCCGGTTTTACTGAGAAGATTCGAGAGCTTCAGGAAAGATTCTCTGGTTTTGATCTGAAGTTTGTTGATCCTGAGCTCGTTCACATAACTTTGAAGTTCCTGGGGAACGTGGAAGAATCAAGAGTTTCTGCAATTTCCGCAGCTCTCGATTCTATCACATGCGAGCCTTTCGAAGCAAAAGTAGGGGGACTTGGAGTTTTCCCCAAACCTTCGAATCCCAGAGTCCTCTGGCTGGGGGCAACCGGAAATTTCAGGGCGTTACACGACAATGTAGAGAATTTACTAGAACCTTTCAAATTCGAAAAAGATGACCGGGAATTTACTGCTCATGCTACTCTTGCCAGAGTAAAATTCCTCAAGAAGGAGCAGAAAAACTCATTCATAAACATAGTAAAAGAGTTAAAGGATATAGAAATTGGTACTATGTGGGTAAATAAAGTGCTTTTAAAGAAAAGCACACTGACCCCGAAAGGACCGATCTATGAAACTCTGCATACTGTCTACATGGATTAATTTTTCTGTGTCAGATCTTTCTTCTCTTTTTTCTTCCTTAGTAGATCTTTCTTCTGTGCAGTGTGTTCTGTCGTGATACCTACTTTGAATATTTAAGTGTCAGAGCCATTTCTTTGATAGTTCTGGTTAATTCTTTTATTCTCAATTCCAGACTATCTAATATGAATGATTTTAATTAATTGTATAAGAAAATTATTTATGTATTTCATTGACATCCAATTTACTTATTCTTTGAAAGTGTAGTTGAATAACTTTTAATTTCCAAATTTTCCGTACTATTTTTAATCATAATATGTATAATTTTTAAGCTATGTTATTCTTTTATGCTTTGTTTTCTATTTACTTCAGACGAAGCATGCAATTTCTCTGAATCTATGTTCTTTGAAATAAAAATCGATATCTAGTAAGAATCATAAGTATTTAATAATCACAAATATTCAAAAGTTTAAATATCATCTTCTCTAAATAAAGTGCAAGCATTAATGGAGGACTCTACGATTAAAGAAGAGATCTGGATTGAAAAATACAGGCCTGTCCGGCTGGACCAGGTTACAGGGCAGGAAGAAACAATCGAAAGGCTGAAGTCTTATGTAGCGACAAAAAATCTCCCCCACCTCCTGTTTTCAGGACCACCCGGGGTCGGAAAAACAGCCTCTGCAGTCTCGATTGCAAGAGAGATTTTCGGGGAAGATCTCTGGCGTGAAAACTTTATAGAACTCAATGCATCGGATGAAAGAGGGATTGACGTTGTCCGGACAAAAATCAAAAACTTCGCAAAAACTGTTCCTATGGGAGGGGCGGAGTTCAAGATTATCTTCCTGGATGAAGCTGATGCACTGACTTCAGATGCTCAATCTGCACTCCGGCGGACAATGGAGCGTTTCAGCAGTAACTGTCGGTTTATTCTATCCTGTAATTACTCTTCCAGGATTATTGAGCCTATCCAGTCTCGCTGTGCAGTCTTCAGGTTCAGGCGTCTTTCTGATGAGGCTATCAGGAAACGCCTTAAATACATAGCTAAAGCTCAGGACTTGACCGTTACTGAAGACGGATATGAAGCTCTTATATACGTAGCCCAGGGTGATATGAGAAAAGCCGTGAATTCTCTCCAGGCTGCTGCTTTTGTTGAGCCGGAAAAACCTATATCCAGGGAAACCATTTATAGGACTACTGCAACTGCAAATCCGGAAGATATCAGAAACTTGATTGAAACTGCCCTGCGTGGAAATTTCAGGGCTGCTCGGAAGGAACTTAACAGGTTGCTCTATGAGGAGGGCCTTTCTGGGGAAGATATAATTGGACAGATTTACAGGTCAATCTCCGAAATGGATAACCGGATGATTCTGGATCTCGGGCTCTCTGAAAAGCGCATTGTCGAACTTGTAGACATAATAGGTGAGATCGATTTCAGGCTCACTGAAGGAGCTACTGAAAAGATCCAGCTAGAAGCTTTACTCGCGCATTTTGCGCTTTCCAATTCCGATTAAATTTTTAATGAATCGCAATAAAGCTTCTCATACCCAATCTCTCTAAAGAGATTGAAGGGGCTTGAATTCGGCCTTCTTTTATAAAATGAAGCCTACAGAATTAATAAATCCTGATTACCATGTCTGTTGAAATAGCATTAGTAGAAATGTTGGGGTCTGTTCCCCACTGGCTTGCAGTTTTGATTATAGGAGCCATACCCGTTTCCGAACTGAGAGGGGCAATTCCTGTTGCAATGGGTATTTATGGAATGGGGCCCTTCGAGGCTTTTTTCTTCTCAGTAATTGGAAACCTTCTTCCTGTAATCCCTCTTCTGCTCTTCCTTGAGCCGGTCTCGGATTATCTTAGACGCTATTCGATCTTTGACAATTTTTTCACCTGGCTCTTCTCAAGGACTCGCCGGAACAATACCGAGACTTTTGAAAAATACGGACTCCTTGCACTGACGATCTTCGTAGCCATACCTCTGCCGGCTACAGGGGCTTGGTCTGGCTGTGCAGCGGCATTTGTTTTTGGGGTCAAGTTCAAGCATGCGCTGCCTGCAATTGTTGCAGGGGTGATGATAGCAGGAATTGTAGTAACTGCCGTTACTGTAACAGGCATAGGTCTCGCTGATCTAGTCCTGGGAGTATAATTTACCTTTGACCAAACCACATTTTGTCGGTTGATCATTGCCCGCTCTGCTAGGAGTTTTCGATCAAGCCTTTTCTCAAAAGGCTTGCGAGCAAGCAATTTTTTGAAAAAGTTTATTTCGAAACCTTCATATATTTTAAAAATGCCAAATATATATCAACAAATCAAATATAAATTTTCAACTATATTTACACCCAGCTCCTGCTTTTACAACTTCTTGTAGTTTACTCCGTTGTCTGGCAGTTCTCTGGATATTTTGAGGTGACTTTTAATGGCAAAGGCAGATAGGAAAAACAAAAAAATAGTTCAGTCCAAAAAATGCATTGGGTGCGGAATATGTGCTTCTGTTTGCCCTGTAAATGCAAAACTGATTAAGAGTGATAATTTTGATCCAGATACCACTGAACTGGCGATGCGGATCCTGAACGGAGTAGCAACTATCAATGAAGAACTATGTATCCGCTGTGGAGCCTGCTCAAAGACTTGCCCTGTGGAATCCCTAACCGTAGTAATTCTGGAAACCGCAACTGCATAACTTATCTTTTCTAAAAAATAGGAAAATGCTGAGTATCAGCATTTTATTTTTTGTTTTATCCCTTAAGCAAGATACACTGTTAAATAGCATTCAAGGGACGTCCGGTATAATTATATCCGGTATAATTTACAGCATCTCTTTTGCTAATTTTATATCTTCAGCTTTTACAGTTTTCCTGCCCGCGTGTTCTGCAAGTTTTATTGCTTCTCTTGAGATCTCAAGTCCGTATTCTTCCAGAATTTCCGTAAGGGCCATTCCCGCACTCTCACTAACTCTATGAGCACCTGCGGTCCTTATTAAACGCTCAATTGGTGCGAATGGTATTACTTTTGCCATATTATCCTCCAATCTTCTTTATTTGTTAATATATATGCTTATAACCCCTGATTTTGTAATCAGATTCTATAAATAACTTTGCTTGTATTGGGGTTTTTACTTTCTTTCTCGCTTTTAATAGCTTTTTTCTCCTTTATTTTACTTTCCAGAGCTTCTCATTTGTTTTTTATTTAACCCTGAGTCCCTCTTCGGGCTTCCGTATCCGTTTCGGGAGTACAGGGAATAGTAAACATTCAGTAAGTTGTGACATAATCTTAATTCCACTGGGCGCTTTCCGGCATAGTTGCGGCTCTGTAGACCGATCCAATCTAATCCAGTCCCGCCTCGGAGTTTCGGTTCAAAATGCGCTAACGATATGTAACTCTCTAGTGTGCTGCTTTTCTCACTGCGCGAGTCTCATCTGGGGAGTACGCTGTCCATTTGTTCACGTAGTTATAACAGTTAAGTAAGTTTTTTGGTAGGCACTAGGTTTTTTTCGATTATTGGGCATGGAGCGGTTATTGGCACTGAAGTGAGTCAGGTGTAGATCTATTTTTCGAAATCTTGATATGATATTATCTGAATCTAAACAGATATGCTTTTACAGGAACTCCTTGGCATTAATGAAGAGGTCTATTTTATAGAGGATAATTATCTATCCCAGAGAACTATTGAGCGTACTCTTGACTATCTTAAAGGCGTCCGGAGGTTTGCAGAGGAGCGCCGGATGAGGCTCCTTAGAGTTCGGGAAGGAGAACATACACTTGGGTTGTTGCTTTTCAATGCAGCAGATGAAGAAGTTCCTGTAGATTTCTGGTCAGTTTTTACAGGAGCTCTTGCGGAAGCTTGCTCAAAAAAAGATTTTGAGGTTCTTACAGATTCTCTCCTTACTTTTAGTCTCCCTGAAAGAGATATTGAGGTTTCTTCGGAAAGCTGGCGAGACGCCGTTAATGAGTACTATTCGATTATGCTTGTAAATCGGAATCTCTGTCAGGGTTGCACTGTCAGACCCGAGTCTTATGGGAGCGTTTTTTCTGAAAATCGTGTGAAAAAGGTGGCAGAAATTTTCGATCTTCTTCAAAAAAAAGATTTTTATCCTAAAGGCAGGATACTTGAAGTCTGCTGTGGAAACGGGATGTCCACACTTGCCCTTTACAGACTAGGGCTTAACCCGCTGGCTGTAGAAATTAACAAATGTACAGTCTGCCAGGGGCTTGAACAGGGAGTTTTGAACCCTCAACGAACGGTTGTAATGGATGCAACTGCTCTTTCCATATATTTCGAGCCAGGAAGCTTTGATGCCGTGATAGGATTTATGCTAGGGCTTGTTTATGAGTTCAATAAAGAATTGTGGATAAATATTATTAGAGAAGCGGTTGCGGTCGCAAATGAGGGCGCTCTCATACTTTTTACTGTTAGCAGCAAGCCTGAGATTGAAATTCTTGCCAGGGCCCTTCTCAGGGTAGGAGTTGAAGGTGAGGTTGTAGATAATACCGATTCTGAGGGAACTTACGATCAGTGGTTTTTTGTAGGAAGAAAACAAAAAGCTTAACTTGCAGGCTACAAATTCTAAGAAATTTATATTTCTGGTTTTTATTTTAACGCTGCAAAATATTCTTAAATTAGGATTACAATTTATTCATAAAACCAATAGAGGTCCCTTATCTCAATGAAGGGAATAGTTACGAGTTTTGAACTTTTTCTAAAAACCGTTTTCTTTAATGTTAACGGCCGAAAAGTATATACTTGTTAACAATACTATATTAAAGAATTCTTATCAGCGCAGGCCTTTCTAGTACTGCGTTTGTATCTCTAAAATTGATTTTCCTCTGGTTGTGGTTACGGAAAGTAGGCTAAACTTAACCGAAAAACCCCCTTTTCCGGTAAAACCACATGAAATTGTACCAAAATCACAATCTGAGGATTTATTCACTTTACTCAAACGGATCAAAATCTTAACCCGGAAAATTCCGGAATCTCAATGAAACCCTCGAAAAAAATTCAAAGTCTACTATCAAGAATAGTAAAACCGGTTATTTTGATTCGTTTTTAAGAGGTTCATCCATGAGTGTAAAAATTACCGAAACCATCCTCCGGGATGCACATCAGTCTCTCTTGGCAACCAGAATGCGAACAAGAGACATGCTCGAAGTGGTTGAACAACTGGACCAGATCGGGTATTTCTCCCTCGAAATGTGGGGAGGCGCCACCTTTGACAGCTGTATCCGCTATCTAAATGAAGATCCTTGGCAGCGCCTGAGGGACATTAAAAAAGAAATGCATAACACCGACGCTCAGATGCTGCTCAGGGGCCAGAATCTCGTAGGGTACAGGCATTATTCTGATGACGTGGTCGAGAAATTCATTACTAAGTCTTATCAGAATGGAATTGACATTTTCCGGATTTTTGATGCGGTCAATGATGTCCGGAACATGGAATTCTCTATCAAAGTGGCAAGAGGGCTTGGTGCTCACGTACAGGGTACGGTCTGCTATACCATAAGTCCAGTGCATACTGTTGATAAATATGTTGAACTTGCAAAACAGCTTGAAGAACTAGAGTGCGATTCCATCTGTATCAAAGATATGGCAGGTCTCCTTTCACCAAATGACGCCACCCAGATAATCAGTGCCATGAAAAAAGAGATTTCCATTCCGATTTCTCTGCACTGCCACTGTACCTCCGGAATGGCTCCTATGAGCTATATGGCAGCCTGTGGCTCAGGAGTCGATATTCTTGACACTGCACTTTCTCCCTTGGCCTGGGGAACTTCTCAGCCTCCAACTGAAACAGTCGTAGCCGCCCTTAAAGGCACCCCTTACGATACCGGTCTGGATCTGAATGCTTTTGAAGAAGTCGTTAAGTATTTCAAAACTCTTAAAGAGAAATACCGGGGCATACTTGACCCTATTTCCGAACAGATCGATACTAACGTGCTTATCTACCAGATTCCAGGAGGAATGCTTTCTAACCTCGTCTCTCAGCTAAAGGAACAAAACGCTCTCGACAAGTACGATGCTGTACTTTATGAAATGCCCAGGGTTAGAGAAGAACTTGGATATCCGCCTCTTGTAACTCCCACAAGCCAAATTGTGGGCACCCAGGCGGTTCTTAACGTGCTTATGGGTGAACGTTATAAGGTTATACCTAAAGAAGTAAAGGATTACGTGCGCGGCCTTTACGGTCGTCCTCCTGCTCCCATAAGCCCGGAAATAATAGGTAAGGTAATCGGAGACGAAGAACCTATTCACTGCCGTCCTGCCGATTTACTTAAACCTGAATATGAAAAAAGGAAAAAAGAAGCCGAGGAAATGGGCATTGCTAAATCTGAAGAAGATATTCTTACCTATATTCTCTATCCAGCTATCGCCCCCAAGTTCCTGAAAGGAGAAATGGAAGAAGAAAGTCTCGCAATAGTTGCCCCTGTCCCTGCAGTTCAGCAGGAGCACACAGTCCCAACTCATTTCAAGGTCGAAGTGGATGACGAGATCTACGAGGTTAGAATTGAGCCTCTTGGGGGAGGAATTTCCGTATCTGAAGCTTCTTCCAAAAAGCCGAATGCAGAGTCTGTTAAAGGAGCTGTGAGCATCTCAATGCAGGGTATGGTTCTCTCTCTTAAGGTCAAGGTCGAAGACACTGTTTCAGAGGGCGATACAGTTGCTGTCATCGAAGCTATGAAAATGGAAAATGCTGTTCATGCTCCCCATTCAGGCATTGTAAGAGAGATTTTCGTTTCTGAAGGGGACACTGTATCCCCTGGCGACATAATTATGTCAATCGAATAAATGTAACGAGGTGGAAGGATTATGTTCAAAAAAGTACTCGTTGCAAATCGTGGTGAAATTGCAATCAGGGTTATGCGTGCATGTCGGGAGCTTGGAATTTCAACGGTTGCTGTCTGTTCGGAAGCCGATAAAAATGCTCTTTTCGCCAAATATGCAGATGAGGCCTATCTAATAGGTCCGGCTCCTTCCAGCCAGAGCTATCTGAATATGGAGGCTATCCTTGCAGTTGCAAAAAACACAGGAGCAGAAGCAATTCATCCAGGCTATGGTTTTCTCTCCGAAAACCCTGTCTTTGCAAAGCGCTGTGAGGAAGAAGGAATTGTTTTCATAGGTCCCCCCAGCCATGTAATTGCCGAGATGGGAAGTAAAATCAGGGCCAGAAACCTTATGATGAAGGCTGGCGTACCTGTTGTGCCAGGGACGAAAGATGCGGTTGAGGATGTGGACGAGGCAGTAAAAATTGCAGAAGAAATCGGTTATCCTGTTTTGATTAAAGCCTCTGCAGGAGGCGGCGGAATCGGGATGAAAGTAGTCCATTCCAGGGACGAACTCTCCACTGCACTCAGTTCTACTAGGCAAATGGCTGGCTCGGCTTTTGGGGATTCTTCGGTTTTCATTGAAAAATATGTCGAGGAACCCAGGCATATAGAGATCCAGATTCTTGCAGACGGATATGGAAACACAATTTACCTCTCGGATAGGGAATGCTCCATCCAGAGGAGACATCAGAAGCTTATTGAGGAAGCTCCTTCCCCTATCATGACCCCTGAACTCAGGGCACAGATGGGAGAAGCCGCAGTCAGGGTAGCAAAGACAATTGGTTACGTAAATGCCGGTACTGTGGAGTTTCTTTATTCAAAGGGCAACTTCTACTTCCTTGAGGTCAATACTCGCTTGCAGGTTGAGCATGGGATAACTGAGATGGTCACCGGTGTTGATATTGTAAGGGAGCAGCTCAGGATAGCCTGGGGAGAGAAGCTTGAGTTTAAACAGGAAGATATCGTTATCGACGGGCATTCTATTGAGTGCAGGATCAACGCGGAAGATCCGTTAAATGATTTTGCTCCTTCTCCCGGAAAGATTCGAGGATACCGGTCTGCAGGTGGGCCTGGAGTTAGAGTGGACAGTGGAGTACATACAGGCTATACGATTTCTCCTTATTACGATTCAATGATTTCGAAACTCTGTGTCTGGGCAAAAACAAGAGATGTAGCAATTGCCAGGATGGAAAGAGCTCTCTATGAATATGTCGTCGTTGGAGTTAAGACAAATATACCCTTCCATAAAGCGGTGATGCGCAACCCTGCCTTCCGCAAGGGTGATCTTACAACGGCTTTCATTGAAGACCATAAGATTCTGGAATCGGTTGAAGAGGTTGTCAAAGCAGACGCTGAAAAGGGGGCTACTCTTGCTTCGGCTCTTGAAGCAAAAGACAAAAAAGTTGCGGCCATCACTGCTGCCGTGCACGCCTATGTGAGCATGGCACAGAATACACAGCAGTGATACGTATCCTCCTAAGAAAGGGATGGGTTCTGGTCAGTCAGACATGAAACAAACTAAACTAAAAAATTATATACGGTGGAACGCATACAGTTGTATGGGGTGCACGGATGGGAGATAAAAGATCTCGAATTATCAAGGCACTTAAAGATGCACAGAAAAGTCCTGTTTCCGGAGAGGAATTGGGGCTAAAGTTAGGGATCTCAAGGACAATGGTCTGGAAGTATATCAAGTCCCTTCAGGCTGATGGTTATGAGATAGAATCATCTCCAAAAAGGGGATATGTTCTGAAATCCGTACCTCAACTCCTGTACCCGGAAGAAATCCAGATGGGGCTCAAGACAACTCTTCTAGGGAAAAAAATCCAGTATTTTGAAGAGGTAACTTCTACAAATAGCATTGCAAAAGAAATTGCAGCATCCGAAGAAGAAGGCACTCTTGTGATTGCTGAAGTCCAGAAGGGTGGTCGCGGCAGGATGGGCAGGGAATGGATCTCTCCTCATGGTGGGATCTGGATGTCTGTGATCCTAAAGCCTGGAATTCCTCTGAGGCATGCTTCAAGGCTTACTCTGGTCGCAGGGCTTGCGGTTGCAAATGTTATTCGTAGTATGGGCCTTGATGCCCGTATCAAATGGCCAAACGACGTTCGCATTAATGGAAAGAAGGTCTGTGGAATTCTTACTGAGGCAAAAGCTGAAGTGGATAGAGTGGACTATGTTGTGCTGGGAATAGGGATTAACGTAAATATGGATTTAAAAGATATCCCTGAATCTATCCGTGCAGGCTCCACAACATTAAAAACCGAGCTTGGAAAGCATATCAAGAGGGTTTCGTTCCTTCAAGATTTCCTTTTCGAGCTTGAGCAGCAGTACATAAACTTCAAGACCCAGCCTTTCTCACACATTCTCAATGACTGGCTTGCTCTTTCCGATACCATCGGAAAAGAGGTTAAGGTCACTACACCTTCACGAATTATAGAAGGTAAAGCCGTAGGAGTAACCCCCGACGGAGCTCTAGTAATAAGAAAAGCCGACGATACCAAAGAAGAAATTATTGCAGGCAGATGCATTTATGCGCGTCCCAGATAAACAAGGAATAAAGGAGGTTAAAGAGACAAACCTTGTTTCTCTATTTTCCTTTTGCCTCCTTATCTCCCTATGCTTCTCAGTATTTTTTTACTCCATGTCACCTGCTTTAGCTGCTGACGATGACGAAAGACTTTCTATTGTTGCTGACAATGAAGACAGGCTTTCCATCATTATCATCAACGGAGGAGAGATTTATGTAAGGTCCGGTGATGCTCATAACTTTTCACAGGATTATCAACTTTATATAAAGGGCACAGATACTGAAGGCAAAAGAATCTGGATTGAACTTAGCAGAAATGGAGTTCTCCTTCAGGATGATATAGTTACTGAAGGCTCTCAGTTTGTGTATTCTAAGAACTCTACCGAAATCTTTAATCTGACCGTGGATACGATATATAAGGGAGCCGATGGAGTACTTGTGAAGTTCTCACCTGTATACCAGTATCTTGATACCAAGCTTCCTGCGCCTCAAATGCCAGCCGAATCGCTTGAAAATGCTTCGAATAATGCCTCTTCCATCGACCCTGAACTGGAAACTCAAGCCAAGGGTTTTGGTATGCCTATCTTTCTCCTTGGGCTGGGAACCGTGCTTCTCGTGACAGGTTTCTTTGCAGGAAAAGGAACAAAAAAATAACTCCTAATAACTGAAAAACAGATTAATTTAAATTGAATAACAAAGGAAATCGGATAAAAGCGGTAAGAGAAAACTCATTTAAAAGGAATAAACCGGGGACATTTTCCCTGAAATTGATTTTTGTCGCCGGTTTCCCTAGTTTTTACTCATTGGAGAATTTAACGTCCCCTTTCTCGATGAGGAGTTTGAGATCTTCAAGACTCATACGAGCGTTTTTCTGAAGCTTTTCGCGGGCATCGCTGTGTTTCTGGCTTACTTTGTGCTCTTCTTTCGTAAGCTGTAACTCTTTTAACTTATCCAGATATAAGGAAAGTTCTTTCCGATTATTGGCAATGCTGGTCTTGAGCGGATCAATTTTTTCTTTAATTGAGTTTATATTCGTGATTTTATCCGTAAGCTGGGCATGGTATGTATTAGCTTCTTTTCGGATTTCATCAGCAGATTTGAAATTTTCTAGCATTTCCAGGTGGCAGGCCTGAGATTCGTCTGAAAGAGCCTGGATCTTTTCATGGATTTCATCCCCTTTCTTATGGATTCCTTTTGACTCTTTATAACTATCCTGGATTTGCGCATGTAGTTCATTTGCCTTCTTTGCAGCTTGCAGGCGTTTACTGAGATCATTCAATTTCTGGAAGATTTTAATTTCCACTGCTAAAGGCAGTTCTTTATTAAGAAAAGCGTCAAGCTCGGCTTCATAAGCTTTTGTGAGAGATTCCACACTTCCGTGGGAACATTTATTGCATTCGTCCCTCTGTTCCTTGAGTTCTGCAATCCCTGAAAACAGTTCTTGCGTCTTTGAATTCACATCACTTCTTTTTTCCTTGTACTCACTAATTGCTTTGTTGATCTCGTCCCTTTTATCCCTTAGTTCTTGTGCTTTTGCAACCTTTTCCTTAACCTGATGATTCAGAGAGTCTCTCTTTTCCCTTAGTCCGTCGATATCGGTCCTGTTAATCTTCAATTCTTTAAAAATCGAAGCCAACTGCCTTTCGCTTTTCTCTATCCTGCTCCTGAGCTCGTTTACCTTGCCCTTCAGCTCCCGTTCGTTAAGGTTTGAAAGGTCGGCCGTTGCAATTTCTGTGCTTGAAACGTCGTTGGTCATGTACTATCTCCAGCGTATTTTCGAAAAAGGGTTATACTTTCAACTTTTCCCAGTAATTCAGGGCTTCTTCGTGGTTTTTTATTTTGGTGCTGAGCCATTTATGCTGGGATTTGCTTTTAGAAATCTCTTCACTCTTGCTGCCGTCATCCTCTGCAAGTTGCTTTCCCGACTGTATTAGTTCATTTAGTTCCAGATTTGAATTCCTGGCTTCCTCCATTCTGGCATCGGTTTGCAGGAGGACGTTTTCTCCAAGTCCGGCTGCCCGAATAATTTCACGCAGGTTTTCCATAAATGAGTCTTTAAGTCTCTTCTCCTCTTCGGGTTCGATCTGCCCTTTGAGTTTTTTGAGTTCTTCCTTGACTTTACTTACAGTAGTCGGGTCCAGCTTAGGGAAAACATCTTTTTCAAGGAGAGCCTCGGTCTGATGGTAAAACTGCTGGCGCTTCTCCTTGAGGACTTCTTTTCTCTCCTCCATCCGGATTCTGGAATTCTTTGCGTTTTTTGCAGCTTCTTCGACCTGGTTCAGCCTAATGCCCAGTTCTCCAAATTCTTTTCTATCTTCTTCTAGAAACCGCCTGTGTTTTTCCACAACTGCGGAGATCAGCTCCTCTTCGGTCAGCACTCTGATTCCGGCTTCGTCAATGTTCTCAGTCACTGTATCACGATCTGAATTTTTATTTTATACTATGTTGCTCTATTCCGGTATATAATCAGCCCTGAAAGCCAGTGGCTTGACTTTCACTGACTCAGTCTCTCCTGGGATCAGTCCGATAATATTGTCGGATTAAACCCTGAATATCTGGGCGTGAGGTACGCCGTCAATCACTATCACTGAATCAGGATCAATTAACCCGCATTTTATGGCGAACTCGATTGTTTTTTCTCCAAAAAGATTTGCAGTTGTAGCTTCTTCAAGGGCTTTCTTGAGTTCTTCTTCGGAAACGCATTCCCCTTCATAAAAGGCCCTGCTGATCTCCACTACGGTTTTACCGTGTTTCAGGGTCTTTCCGAGCACTTCCTTATCGCAGGCCGCAACAAGGACATGCTCCCCATTTTTATAAATCTTTATATACATACTCTCCCTTTTAAATAGTATTGCCCTTTTAGTATTTACAGCTTAACCGTCTTTATTTTATCTGTAGCTGATTTATCAACTTTAATGTCTTAGAAGATATTTGATATCTTGAAGCTCTTTGTGTTGTAGATTTATTTAACAGCTTTTATGTGTTCTAGATTTGGTTTGAAAAGGTCTCCTTTGGCTACCATTTTCTTTATGATATCTTCTGCATGAGTTCTATCAATTCCATGCTCTCTTTCAGCTTCTGCATATACTTCTTCCAATGGGGCTCCTTCCTTTCCCGGATATCTCTCACAGACTTTTTTAATCATATCTTTCAGAATCTTTATCTTATTTCTCTGGCTCATGCTTGTGCCAGAAGCGATTATATCTGCATCAAGAGCTCCGGTCTCGGGGTCAACACCTACGTTTTTCAGGCAATTCATAGTTATTCTGATAGTTCTTTTTGCATCTTCAAGCGTGACTGTATTGCTCAAGCGGACTCTTGCGCTTGCTTCAGAGAGGCGAACAAGCGCCTCAAGCTGTCTGGCAGTTACGGGCACAGGGGTATTTTTGCTCTCTCCGGTTTTTCTGAGGTCCGTGTAGAAATTTATGAGGTAAACCCTCGCATCTTCCTCCATTACAGGAAATACGTTCTTGCGGGCGTATGCAACATATTTTCTCATGATTTCAGGCTGTATGACAGGTTCAATAACCTCCATTTCAGCGTCGACAAAATCTTCCGTAATATGGGAGCCAGGAAGTTTTTCCCGTTGCTCGAAAAGTTCTCCTGCATAATGAGATTGTAGAATATGGTTAGCAATTCTGGTATCCAAACTATGGTCAGGGGTATCAAGCAAAACAAAGATAAGATCAAAACGGGAAAGCAGGGCGGGAGGCATGCTTATCTGCTCTGCAAGGCCTTCGTACCTATCAAAACGTCCATATTTTGGATTTGCAGCTCCCAGGAGGGCACAACGGGATTTAAGCGTGGCAATAATCCCTGCTTTGGCAATACTTATGGTCTGCTGCTCCATTGCCTCGTGCAGGGCGCTTTTATCCTCTGTTTTCATTTTATCCATTTCGTCAACAGCAGCGATTCCCATATCAGCCATGACAAGGGCACCGCCTTCAATTGTCCATCTGCCGTCGTTTAGGTCGTCTTTTACAGCAGCAGCAGTCAAACCACTTGCTGACGCACTACGCCCTGAAGTAAAAACGCCTCTGGGAGAAAGTTTGACCACATAGCGCAGAAGCTGGGATTTTGCAATTCCAGGGTCTCCTACAAGCATAACATGGATATCGCCCCTTATTCTGGAACCGTCAGGAAGGTTTTTCACAACGCCCGAAAATAATTGAAGGGCGAGGGCTTCTTTTATTTCTTCGTACCCATAGATCGAAGGCGCAACAGAGCCGACAATTTTTTTGTAAATTTCAGGGTCACGGGAAAGCTCAAGAATCTGTTCCTCATCTTCAGCAGTTATTTCAAGTTCGTCGTAATCTTTATCCAGTTGCTCTATAGAATTTGCTTCAAGCACAAGGTCATAGAATGTAGATTTTCCATCTTTCAGGGTGCGCTGTCTGGATCTCAGAATTCCGTTAATTATGACCCTGTCTCCAGGAGTGACATTTCCTGTCAGATCATCTTCAGAATCTACCTCAAGGCTCTGGGGCTGTGAACCACCTTTGAGGTTTTCAGGTGATTCCTGAATCTGGAGCTTCTGAGCATCGATAAAGGTGGAATCTTCAATTATTACCTTGAAAGGCCCTTTCTTTCCACAGGTTTCTTCTTCACAGCCTGCAAAGGGCTCTTCGAATTTGAAGCTGTTTTGCTCCGCAATAGTCACATGTCCGCATCTGAGGCACTGGAAGGCAGCTTTAGTAATCCTTGGCCTCACTTCTGTTGCTTTCCTTATCATTCCCTCGATTGCGACAAATTTGGAGAGATGTTTGCTTCTGAGCTCCCTTATAGATACTCTGTTCGGGATTTTTATTATCCTTACATGAGCATATTCAAGGCTTTTCTCAACAGGAAGGTCGATTTCTTTCAGGGCAGCTTCAGCCGCCTGTATAAGTTCTCCCGGATGTTCTAGAAACTCTTTTGAGAGCTCTCTGTCAAATTTCTCGATATCCGTAAAATCCACACCAAGGCTTCGCTGATCTGGATACTCGTTTGCAAGCTGGAGAATTTCATTCCAGTAATAGTCTTTAAAAAACCTTTTTAGCCTTTCATCCCACTTGCTTTCTGTTTCAGTCATATCGTTCTCTATCTGGCTTTAGGTAAAATTTTCATTCTTCGTTACAAGATTTTCTGTTTAAAAAATATTTTAAAAAAAGTTAAAAATACGTATCATAAATCCTGATGTAAGAACAGGTTTATTCTCATATGAACTTTTCCATGCTTTCCGAAGCTTCTGTTTCATGGCTATCAGACTCTTTTAATGCATATCCCATTTTTCTTTCGGTTTTTCTTATTATGCCCCGTAAAGTCTGAACTTCCCTCGAGGTTAGTCCTGCTCTTCCGAATATTCTCCGCAGCATCAAAAAAGTTTTATCTTTTTTATGGGGGGGATAGTCGATTTCCTCCAGCAGTTCTCCTAGATGCTCGTATAGAAGCTGGAGATCAAACCCATCGGCAAGGGGATTATTTCCTCCTTCCAGATCTGAGAGTTCGTAAAGCACCACTGCAACAGCATGTGAAAGATTCATAACAGGATAGATTTCAGAAGTTGGAATCGTAAAAATCATATCAAAACTTTTGAGCTCATCATTCCGGAAACCGACATCTTCACGCCCGAAAAGAATTGCAATTGTCCCGCTACAATCTTTAAGTTTCTCTTTGAGTTCTCTGGAGGTATAAAGTGGAAGCCGGATGTGCTCTCCAGTTTTCAAGCTTGTTACTCCAGTAGTTCCTATTTTCAGGCTTGCGCCTTTTACGGCCTCTTCAAGCGTTGAGGTAATTCTTGCTCCTTCAAGGACGTCTCTTGCATGGGATGACATGGCTCTTGCTTCCCCTTCTAGTTTACAGGGATTTACGAGCACAAGATCAGTATATCCGAAGTTTTTCATTGCTCTTGCAACGGATCCGACATTTCCCTGGTACATAGGCTCTACAAGTATTATACGAATCTCAAGTGACAATTTTCTCAATCCTTTTTAAAATCAGTTTTCAAGTGTGATTGCATCTTCCATACAGACAGTCACACACATTCTGCAACCAAGGCAGTAGGACGGGTCCTTTAAGACACAGACCTTTCTTCCGTGCTTCTCTTCTATTGAGTAAACCCTCGGACCTTTCGGGCAGGCGGCCTTGCATTTGCCACAGCCTGTACATTTCTTCTCATCAATATATATTTTCATGCAGATTATTTTTCCAAGATTATTTTTCCATATATTTCTGCTTCATTGTTGTTAGTGTATTGGGCTTGTAAGGTCTTGTTGTGATCTCTTTTTCTTGTTTCATTCCTTCCCTGTTTTAAATTTGATTTTTTAGTCCTTGTTTTCTTTTTAATTTCTTCTCTTCTTGAATTCAGAAATCTTATCTATATACTCAGATATATTAAGTCTTAAGTTGGCAGATGAGGTGGAAAAATCAAACCACAGGTTCAGTTACTATATTGGCTTCAACTGCATCTAAAGTTTAAGTTCAAAGATTGTTCTATGTTTAAATTATAAATATAGTTATTTTTAATAAGAAATGGTGATTAAATGACTCTTGAACAGATTTTAAAAAATACATTTAAAGGAGAAACGACCGAGGTTGGCTGGTATCTTGCAATGTCAAAGATTGCCGAGAGGGAAGGATTTGCTGATGTTGCAGTTTATCTCCGCCAGATCGCCATGGACGAGGCATGGCATGCTACTGAAGTAGCTGAAATTCTCGGACTTGTTAAAGAAACAACCCTTGAAAATCTGGAAATGATGCTTGAAGGAGAGAGTAAAGCCGAAGTCGAGAAAGCTGAAGCTGCAGAACTAGCTAGGAAAGAGGGCAATACAAGAGCTGCTCTTTTCTTTGAGAGAGCATCTTTGGACGAAGCCAGGCATAAAGCAGGTCTTAATGGATTCCTTGAAAGGCTGAAAAAACAGCAGTAAAGAAAAACGGATCTTTTGATCCTTCTTTTTTTCATATTTATAATTTTTAAATATAAGTTTAATAATTAGCTGCACTGCTTACCGTAATTCGGTTGGTTAATTATAAAAAGCTGGGTTACATCAGGCATACAGTTTTATATTATTTCGAATAATATAGTCTCTGGGTCTGAAATCTTTTCCTGGATTCTAAATATATTTAATCCGGATAAGTGGTGGAATATCGGATTCTTCACCTTCTGTATAGGGGTCTAATTTCAGGGGGAGCTGAATCAAAAATTCGCTGTGTCTGTTAATTGATTCAGTAATCGATCAGCTCTGATCTATGAATTTAGCTTTTGCTTCCGATTTTCGACGCAGGTCTTAGGTTTAATAATGATATCAAATCTAAGACTAGTAACAATAAAATTGTGAAACAGACATCAAATCAAACAAATTTTGAAAATAAAATATTAAATCGAACAAATTTGAAATAAAGAGTAAACTAAACAATCTTGAAGTAAACATGGATCAATTGAGTTGGAGGAATATATAATATGGTAAGTCGTGAATATGTTAAAGGTGATCTTCCCGAGAAAGCTGCAATCCTGCAAAGAGATGGCGAAACGTATGCAATTGCTCCCCATATTCCTGGAGGAATCGTATATCCTGAAACGCTTAGAAAAATAGCTGATATTGCAGAAAAGTATGGGGCTGCAGCCCTCAAGATTACCTCGGCCCAGAGGATTGCAATTGTAGGATTAAAAGAAGAAGATCTGGACGCGGCATGGGGAGAACTAAATCTAAAACCCGGAGCTGCTATAGGACTCTGTGTCCGCAGTGTTAAAATCTGTCCTGGCACTACTTTCTGCAAGAGAGGCAAACAGGATTCAGTCGGTCTTGGATTAAAGCTTGATGAAAAGTACCACGGGATGCAGCTTCCTTCTAAGTTAAAAATGGGGGTTTCCGGCTGCCAGAACTCGTGCTCCGAACCTATGATTAAGGATATAGGGCTCATGGGTACGGCAAAGGGTTTTACTTTATCCGTTGGTGGCAGTGCAGGACCCCGCCCTAGACTAGGAAGTGTAGTGGCAAAAGACCTTTCCGAAGAGCAGGCTCTAGATCTTGTTGAAAGGATAATTAACTTCTACAAAGGATACCCAAGGCCAAGAAGAATCGGAGAAGTAATTGACGAGATCGGGCTTGAAAAATTCAAAGAAGAGATCGGATTGTAAAAAGTTCTCCTGGCTTTCAGGGAGCTTTTCAAACGGACCAACATCAAGCCTTTTTGAAAAGATTTGTAATTGACTTTTTCTTTTTCTGCATTTTCACTTTTTACTTTTTTGCCGCCTAATTTTTTATTTCTTCCGTCTGGAAGAATTCTATAAGATTATTTTATTATTTATTTTTTATAATTTAACTATTATTTTATAATTTTCGTTTTTTTCTTTCTCGTTTGATTACTTTCACTCCACTCATTTTTGCGACTCAGTGGGCTTTTTAATCTTCTGTTTAATAAAGATAATGTTTAAATATAATAGATACAAACACTAACAGACTATACAAACCTTATGCAGACAGTCGCTACGGCTATCATTCTGTCTTTACTATCATTGATGTTCTGTAACGTGACAATTGTAAAAGCAGTACTAGTCCCCAGTTTTTGATTCGTACATAGGAGGAATAAACTATCAGTGAGGAAATGCTTTATTTTTCTGGGCTCTCGGATGCACTAAGAATGACGTTTGTCCAGATTATGATATTCAGTGCAATAGCCCTTGTAATTTTCTTATATGGTCTGATAACTGACTTCCAGAAATGGGGGACAGGAGTCACAGGTTATGCTCTTGAACCTCAGGAAGGAAAAAAAGGAAGTGCGATCACATTCTTAAAAACCTGGTGGAAGCAGGTAACAGCAAAACCCCATAACGGACATGGAAAGCCTATTCTGGAAATTCTCATACTTGACATTCTCTTCCAGAGGAGAATTCTCAAGAGAAGTCCTATTCGCTGGATCATGCACTTATGTATTTTTGGAGGCTGGATGACCCTCTTTGCCCTATCAGGGTTGATGTTTTCAGTCGAAATGATCGAAAAGATCGGAATCGAACTCCCGTTTACCCCCGCCGAGTTTAGAGATATGCTCGCCATTCCGAACTATATCTTTGGGTATATCCTGCTTATCGGGCTTCTTATAGCAATAGTAAGAAGGCTGTTTGTCTCTGAAGTCAGGGAAGCTTCCATTATGTATGATTGGGTCTTGCTCGGAGTCATTTTCATAGTTACGATTTCCGGTTTTCTCGCCGATGGAATCCGAACAGGATTTATCTGGAGCTTTGGGCTTGACCCCTCAGTAGCACCACCGGCAGCGCTCTTCCATTCTATATTTTCCCTGATCTTCTGTATCGCATGTATCCCATACACTAAATATATTCATGCAATCGCCATGCCACTTGCACTTCTTGCAAATAAAGGAGGCGAATAAAAATATGGCAAAACGTACCCCTTCAATCGATACGAAGAATCTTACCGCAGTTCAGCTCATGGAGCTTGACGCCTGCGTTCGCTGCGGTGAATGTGTAAAATGGTGTCCGACTTATGACGCTTCCGGTGGGAAACCAGGATTGGCCCCCAGGGATAAAATCCTGCGCTGGAGGCAGTTCATGAACAAGTCCTACGGGTTTAAAGCAAAACTCTTTGGTCCGCAGGAAATTCCTCAGTCCGAACTTGAAGAATTCAAAGACGATATCTACGGTTGTACTACGTGCGGTGTCTGTGGAACCGTTTGTGAGGCAGGTATTAACACCGTGGAACTCTGGGAAGCCATGAGGGCAAACCTTGTCAAGAAAGGAATCGGGCCTTATGGAAAGCTGGCTGGTACAACTAAAACAATAAAGCAGTACCATAATGCTTACATGCTTGACCAGAAGGACAGGCTTGCCTGGGTTCCCCCAGATGTGAAAATTGCAGATAAAGCAGATATTGTCTATTTCACTGGCTGTACTGCAGGATACAAGCAACTTTCTCTTGCCTTTGCGACCTCACGTGTGCTTAACAAGCTGGGCATTAAATTTGCCATGCTTGGGGAAGAAGAATGGTGCTGCGGTTCAAACCCTATCAGGACAGGCCAAATAGGTTACCAGGATGTAGCCCACGAAGCTGCAAAACATAACGTTGAAGCTCTTCAGAAAAAAGGTGCCAAAAAGGTTCTCTTTGCATGTGCAGGCTGCTTCCGTGCTGCAAAGGTTGACTGGCCCAGGCTTCTAGGTAAAGAACTGCCTTTTGAGGTTGTTCACATCACAGAATTCCTCGCAGGCCTAATAAAAGAGGACAAAATCAAATGGGAAAAGTCTATTAACAAGACAGTTACCTATCACGACCCCTGTCACCTTGGCCGCCATGTTGGCGTCTTTGATGCTCCCAGGTATGTGCTCTCCCATATTCCGGGCGTTAAGTTCGTTGAAATGGACAGGGTAAAAGAATTCCAGCGCTGTTGTGGAGCTGGAGGTGGTGTAAAGGCAGGAATGGGTGATCTTGCTGTGGCAATTGGAGAAGCCAGAGTTAAGGACGCCCTTGAAACCAATGCAGACATCCTCTCTAGTGCTTGTCCCTTCTGTAAGAGGAACCTCTCGGATGGTCGGGATGCCCTTAAAGCTGACATTGTTGTAGAAGATGTCATCGAGCTGGTTGCAGAGGCTCTAAACCTCAAAACTCAGTAAAACCATTTTAAAAAAGGCTTGACCTTTCAAATCCTTTCAGAAAAGGTTTGAGCAAAAGCAGAGGTTTTAGACTTCAAAACTGTAAGCTTAAAGAGTAAAGGCTGGATTTCCAGCTTTCTTTATTTCTCTTTTCTTTCTTTTTATTTTCATATAGCAAAACTTAAATACCGATAATTGCTTTCCCATCAACATGTACATTCCTTATGAATTCCTTGGAAAAATTTTTATATATCTGGTTCTTTTTTCTCTTGTAGGAATCGGGATCGCTCTGTTCATAGGGGCATATTCAGTTAAAAAACACAGGATTATTTTTCCAGGGTTCATTCTGTTCATGCTTTACCTCTTTTATTCCCCTTCAAAATGGCTCTGCAGAGCTTTTAGGATTAGGGATACCCTTGTTGACGATATCCTCATTGACGTTCGGAATGCTGCCATGTATGATGATTTCGTGCGTGTTAAAGGAAAGAAAATTTTGCTTCTTCCTCAGTGCCTGCGTCATCCGAGCTGTAAAGCTAGATGCGACCCGGTTCACGGGTATGAATGCAAAAGATGCGGATTATGTGATGTTTCAAAAATCTCCGAAGCTGCCGATAGGTGCAATTTCCAGGTTTTTGTAGTGCCTGGGGGAAGTTTTGTTAAAAAAATCTTTAAGGAATACAGGCCTGAAGCTTGTATAGGCGTTGCCTGCTATAATGAGCTTTCCGAGGATATGCAGGCTGTGTCTTTTGTTCCAGTCCAGGGTGTTCTTCTTCTAAAGGATGGCTGCTTCAATACTGAAGCCAATGTTGAGGAAATTATTCAAAAAATGGAGATGTGCAATGTATAATTTCATTGGAAAAACTCTTTTTTATTTCATCGTCACCTCCCTTATTCTCTCTGGCATAGCTCTGGTTGTCAGTAAAAGAAGTCTTACAAGAAACGTGTACCTTGCAGGCTTTTTCGCAAATGTACTTGATTTTTTTTATTTGCCTCTAAGGAATATTTTCCTTAAATTTTCCGATACACGAGTTCTGGATAAATGGATGGCATCTCTGAAAAATCGAGCCTATAAGTCTGATTTTGCAAAAACAAAAAAGAGGATTCTTCTGGCTCCACACTGCATGCGGAGTCTTGACTGCCCGGCTTATTCTACTCAGACAGGGATACAGTGTAAATCCTGCGGGAAATGCGTCTTTACTCAGTTGAAAAAAGATGCTGAGAAATATGGGTATAGATTATTCATTGTTACAGGTTCCTCCTATGTAAAGAATATCCTTAAAATGGAAAGTGCCGACGGTGTCCTTATGATCGCCTGCGATTACGAAATCAACAAGGTAATGCGTGCGCTTAAAGGTAAGGGAGTTATAAGTTACGGAATTCCTATGGAAAGGGACGGCTGCTTCGGGACAGAAGTGAATTATCAGAATGTCCTTGATGTTTTTGAAACTTTTAAAAATTGAGCTGAATCAATAAAAAAGCAAATCTTCTATATTTATTTTGAAAATCAATCTTATTTCTCAGGAGAACCTTTCTTTGATTTGCCAGCAATCTATCTTATTTACCCAGAATTTCCTTTCATTTTATTTGCCTTCCCCATTCTATCGTAATTTTAAACTAATATCAACACTTTAAATGCTTCCAATTACACACATATAATATGAGGATATTTCAGGGTCTTTTGAAGGTGCTACTTGCATGTATGATGTAATCATTATCGGTGGTGGTCCTTCCGGAGCCTCGGCTGGAAGAAGGGCAGGAAAACTTGGACTAAAAACACTTCTGCTTGAGAAAGAAAATTTTCCTAGATACAAACCTTGCGGAGGTGGACTTTCAGAGCATGCGATGTCTTATCTCGATTTTGAACTTCCTCAGGATATTATTGAATGGGGTGTTACAGGGGCAAAGATTATTTTCAGGGATCAATCAATCGAGGTACACAAGGATCATCGGGTATCTGTGCTCGTATCCAGGAGCAAATTTGACAATTTCCTTCTTGAAAAGGCAAAAGAAACGGGGATCGAAGTCCATACAGGAGAAAAAGCTCTGTGCTGCAGGGAAATGCCTGACTGCATTGAAGTTGATACCAGGCAGGGGACATACCAGGCAAAATTCGCGATAATTGCAGAAGGCGCTCAAGGACTTGTCAAAACCTGTGTACGGCCCACGGATAATAAAGACGAATATGGAATTTGCCTTGTCACTGAAGTTCCTGCCGACGAGAGTGAAATTGAAAAGCGCCTGGGAAAAGCCACGGAACTGCATTTTGGGGCCGCAGGCGGCGGATACGGCTGGATTTTCCCTCATAAAACCTATTATTCCGTTGGAATTGGCGGGATTATCAAGGATTTTCCACATCCGAAAGAGTCCATGCTTGAGTTTCTGAAGGAAAATGGCTTTTCCGGAGAGTATAAACTTCACGGGCACAAGATCCCCTGGGGAGGACTTAAGCGAAAAGTAATGGGTTCAAGGGTCCTTCTAAGCGGAGATGCTGCCGGATTTGTCGATGCTTTTTCAGGTGAGGGGCTTGCCTATGCCATCAGTTCAGGGCAGTTTGCGGCTGAGACAGTTGCAGGGGTTTGCCTACAGGGCAAAAATCTGAAAGATCTAAGCAAATATGAGACTCTCTGCCGGAATGAGTTTGGAACTCACCTCAAGTATTCGCTTATGTTTTCCAAGATAATGCATCGTTTCCCTGACCGGACATTTAAGATTTTCACATCAAGTAATAAAATGCTTGATAAATATCTTGAGGTTATGGATTTCACGATTGATTATAAGGATTACCTGCGCTGGTGTCTTTTAAACTTCAAACTCAGGTAATTCAGAAGGCGTTTAGAAAACAGAGAGATTTTAAGCAAATCTCTTGATGTTATGGATTCAAGTATTGATTATAAGGGTTATCTTTATTGGTCATTAATTGCTTGCTCTCTCTTTTTCTTCATAAGGTTCAAGCTCACGTAATAAAACCAATAAGAACTTTTTAGAGTACTCTTTTTCTTTCCTTTACCTTTTTATCGCTCCAGCCATTATATATATTTTAAGGGCAGTTTACTCCTGCCTTTATAAAGTTTCACTTATTCCGTAAGCGGGGGGCTTAGCATGTACGATTTGATTATAGTAGGGGGAGGACCCTCTGGAGCATCGGCAGGAAGGACAGCCGGGAAAAGGGGACTTTTAACCCTTTTAATCGAGAAAGAAAATTTCCCCAGATACAAACCCTGCGGGGGAGCTCTTTCTTCTTATGGTTTATCTTGCCTGGATTTCAAGATACCTGAGTCCGTAATCGAGAGAAATATCTCAAAGGTAAGGGTTCATTTTCGAGGTCGATTTGTAGAAGGAACGAAAGAAACGGACTTAGCCGTACTGATTTCAAGAAAAATTTTTGATACTTTTTTGCTTGAGAAAGCCAGGGAAACTGGAATTGAGGTTCATACCGGGGAAAAGGTTCTGGACTTGATTGAAAAAGAAGATTGGGTTGAAGTCCGAACCACTGATAACACCTATCTGGGAAGGTTCGTTCTTATTTCAGAAGGTTCAGGTGGGACTCTTAAATATAGGGTAAGACCGAGAGATAAAAAAACAGAATACGGGCTGGGTTTGGTGTCGGAAATTCCTGATAAAGATGAGACTATAAGGAGTCGGTTTCCAGGCACTATAAATGTTCATTTTGGGATTGCACAGGGAGGATATGGATGGATCTTTCCTCATGCAGGATATTATTCTGCAGGTATTGTAGGAACAGCTCAATATCTTGGGCATCCGAAAAAGGTACTGCTGGATTTTCTGGAGGAAAACGGCTTGTCAGGTGACTTTCCAGTTCGTTCCCATATTATTCCCAAGGGAGGTATAAAAGGAAAAACTCTCAGTTCAAGGCTGCTTTTAAGCGGAGATGCTGCCGGGTTTGTCGATGCTTTCACAGGAGAAGGCATTTCATATGCTATCCGATCAGGACAGCTTGCTGCAGAGACTGTTGCCAACCTTGTTATGTACAGTCTGAAGTTAAGTAGCCTCAAAGCCTACGAGTCCGCCTGCAGGCAGGAATTCGGAAGTTACCTTGCCAGTTCTCTTAAAATGGAGAAAATAATGCATCGTTTTCCTGAGATCTCTTTTAAACTGGCTGTTAGCAACAGAGATATTTTAGATAAGTATCTGGATGAAGTGGTAGTCAATAGAAATTATAAAGATTATATCCGTTGGCTACTACTGAATTTCTGCCTGATTGAATCTGTTTCCAAAATAAAATCTCTTAAACTGGAAGGAACCGGTAAGGACTGATTTAAAAATAAAGGAAGATAATATGGGGAAAAACAAGGAAAATGAGAATACAGAAAAAATGAATAAAGAAGAAAGAATAAAAAGAATAGAAAAGATAATGAAGAAACCGAGATGAGAAAAAATGAATAGAAAACTGAATAAGGAATCCGAAATAGAGAGAAAATGAATAGAAAAAGGGAAGAAAAGAAAGTAAGTTTATGCGAGTGAGGCACGTAAGCTCCCTTCTGTTCCTGCAAAGATTTCCTGCCACCAATCAGTAGAGGAAATGGTCCTTAAGACTCTTGCAGTGATGGCATTCGGCTATGCGTTTTCTAAAACAACCGGGAGAGTCCGGAATGCTCTTTCCTCCCGATTTCCAACTTGCACCCACGAGGATTCGCCGTTTCATCCACTTCCCCTGAGACCTCAGCTTTCGCATCATCGCATTTTCAGAGGGTGGTTCTCGTTTCTGTGCCAGGGCCCGGGCTCTCGCCCGACATCCTTTACAGATGTTCGTGTATCCGGAGTGGTGGGGAGACTTTCCTCAGACCTGAAGGCCCGTTAGCCATCCAGCCTCTCTCGCATATTACCTTTTGGTAGCCTCTACATATTTCCTAATTATATATATTTTTTGGAAAATCGTATCTGTGAATAACTGAATATGTTTTTCTATAAATCCGAGATGTCTCTTTTATTTTATATTTTTTTGCATTTTATATTTATAATTTTTCAAGGCAGTTATCGGTATACAATTTCTTTATTTATATAAATCTTGTGTGTTTTAGGCGCGTCAAAATATTAATATATATGCATTGTAATTCATAAGCTATGGATAGACTTTTTCCGTCTCCATGGCTTGTCCGAAAAAATCTTATCGGTACTTTAATATCGGGCAGTAGCTAATAATTTATGTCATTTTGCAGGCTTATTTTTCAAGAGGTAAAACATGAGTGATTGTCTGTTCGATTTGCATATTGGATATGTACGTTTTAGAAACCCCATTGCACTGGCGCCTATGGCAGGAACTGTTGACAGTGCTTTTGCCAACCAGTATGCAAACAATGCCGGGCTGGTAATTCTTGGGGCCTTCAATCTGGATAAGGCTTCAATAGATGTTGCCTCAGCTCTCGTAGCCCGGGGTAGAAAAGAGTTCATTTCCGATGAACCTATGAAGCTTATAAAAGAGGAAATCCGAGCAGTAACGTCCGGAAGTGCTGTAGCAGTAAATGTCAGGAGCGCTACACTTGAACCCCTCATCGAAGCTGCAAAAATTGTCAAAGAAGAGGGAGCAATTCTTGAGTTAAACGCTCACTGCAGGCAGCCCGAAATGCTCGAAGCCGGGCTGGGAGAAGCTCTTCTCCATGATCTTCCAAGGCTTTCAAAGTGGATCAGGGCGATAAAGGAAACCGGAGTCGTGCTTTCAGTAAAAGTAAGGGCAAACGTGGTCGACGATATCGAACTTGCAAGGCTTATCGATAAGTCGGGTGCGGATATCATACATGTTGATGCCGGGCTGGAAGGATTTGGGACCGATCTTGATGCAATCCTCAATTACAAGGACGCCACAAGACTCTTCCTGATCGGAAACAATTCGGTCAAGGATTTTGAGGCCGCAAAGGAGATGTTTACCCGAGGAGCTGATATGGTCTCTGTTGCTAGAGGAGTCCTTGAAAATTCCGGGCTTATACAGGAACTGGTAGAAAGCGTTACCTCTTACCAGCGATCAATAGGCTGGTATAATGCTCCCAAGCACGTTTGCAGTGAAGGGGACTTCAGAGGGCTGGCTTTCTGCTGCCTGCCTGTAAAACCCTGTCCTGTGCATGAAAAGTTCCGAAAATTGGGATATACGGCAGAGGAGTTCGCCAGGACAAAGCTTGATTTTGCCAAAGGCACAATGCTGGAATACGGCGGAGACACATGCTTCGGAAGCCTTGCCTGGTGCTGTAAAATCACCAAGCCCTGCTGGATCAGGGATGGGGTTTTAAACACAATCGGTCTCTCTGATGTAGAATACATGAAGCTTAAACAACAACTGGCAAAATACGTACTGGACCATGCCAGAATTCCGGTAAATGAATCCCATTAATACTGGTTTCACCTGCCCAGTACCTGGACGGGCAGAAAACCCACAGATTTCAAGTTTTATTGCTCGCTGTGCCCAGCTTGCCATGCTGCTTGAGGTTTCGGCCTCTCCTAAGCCAGGAAACGTGGATAGGGAGCATAATTATCCTGATACCTGCTTTGAGCATTTCGTAGCTTCTTCGGTAAGCGTGTATCCTGTTCTCGAACTAGCTGCAAAAAGCAGGGACGGAGTAGGTGAACTTATCAGAAGCGCGGTTTGCGAAAGCTCTGCCTGGCAGAAAGGGGGAAATACCCATTTCGGTGCTTTTCTGCTACTTATCCCACTTTCAATGGCTGCAGGAGATCTCTTCAATTCCTACGAAAAAATTCCTTCTAAGCTCTTACTTGAGGAATTAGAAGCCCTTACTTCACGTGCACACGCTTTTGTTCAGGCAACGGATTGTGAGGATGCTGTTGAGTTCTACAGGGCTTTTGGAGTGGCAGGTGTCAGAGTTAACGATGTAGATGAATTCAGCCTTGGAGATCCGGATTCAACAGCCGAGCTCAGAGCAAAGGACGTCACCCTTTACGAGCTTATGGATATATCCAGGGGATATGACCTGATTGCAAATGAGTGGACTTCGGGCTTCGGACGCTGCCTTGAGGGCGCAAGAAGCATTCTTGAGTTCATGCAGGCGCGAAACTGCGGAGCAGAAGCTTTGACCAGCGGCTCAGTTTCCAACTGTTCGGGCACAGGAATCAATGAGGCTATAGTATACACTTTTCTGAAACTGCTTTCAAGGAATAGGGATACCTTTATCCAGACCAAATTTGATACCGAAACTGCAGATTACGTCTCTTCCAGAGCAGGCGAACTTCTTTCAGATTGGGAAATTTCAGGGAAGAGCGCAAAGGATTTTGCTTCCATTCTTCCTAAAGTGCAGGAATTTGATTCCGAGCTTCTGGAGAAAAGGATCAATCCGGGCTCTACGGCAGATATTATTATTGCAGGGCTTTTTATTGCCCTTCTTGGAGGACTACGTTTTTGAAAAAATTTGATGAATCCGGAGATAGCTGTAAACCAGATATTGACCTCTCTGAATATGGGATTCTGGCAGGTATCTCTGAGACAATCGTAAGTACGGGGCTTGAGACTCCCAATGCGGCCCCTATAGGGATTATCAGGAAAAACAAAAAGACCTTTGTCCGGATTTTCAAAGGCAGCCAAACCGGGGAAAACCTGGTTCGGGAAGGTTTTCTTGTAGCAAACGTGGTATATGACTCCCTGCTCCTTGTACGTTCCACCTTTTTTGATATCGAACCTTCCGAATTCGATTTTGTGGATATTTGTGGGAAAAAGTTCCCTGTCCTGAAATCAGCCATTTCTTGGGTGGCTTTCAGGTGCACCAACTTCAAGAATACGGAACAGACTGTGGTATCCGACCTCATTCCGTTCGGGGCAGGCTTTTGTGAGGCGAACAGGAGAGCAATTCCAGCTCCTAACCGCGGCTTCAATGCCGTGCTTGAGGCTACTGTCCATGCAACTCGCTACCAGCTTTCAGGAGAGAAGAAATATCTCGAACTGATCCGTCATTATGAGTCGCTGGCTTCCAGATGCGGAGGAGAAAACGAGAAAAAAGCTATGAAATTGCTTTATGAAGTCCTGGGGCTGTGAATTTTTGTGGCTGTGATAGGGCTCCCTTTTAAAGTTTATAACTTCTCATTTTCATTATTTCGAACCTTTTTTAGAAAATTATATTATCCTCCTCGGGTATGACTATTTCTCATGAGTTTTCAGAGAATTGCGTGGGGCATTACAGGTGCCGGACATTTCCTGGACCGCAGTTACCAGGTCTTCAAGGAAATCAAGCTCCGAAACCCCGAGGTTTCCGTAAACACATTTATCTCCAGGGCTGCAGAGGAGGTGCTACGTATGTATGGGCTTGAGCAAAAGCTTGTTAAAATCTCCGGAGGAGACTACCTTGAAGAAATCTTTCGGGAAAGCGAGCAGGGTTCGAGTTCTCCAAAGGTCGGGCGTTTCGGTCTTGACAGGTACGATGCCCTCTTCGTTACGCCTGCAACCTCAAACACGGTTTCAAAGATTGCGTATGGGATTGCGGATTCCCTTGTTACCAATGCCGTTGCTCAAGCTGTGAAAGGAAGAGTGCCTGTTTACATCGTGCCCGTGGATATCGAAGGTTCAATCATCTCGGAAATGCCCTATAATATTGACCGGAAACTGTGCAGGCATTGTGAAGAATGCCCTCCGAGAGAGAACTGCCCTCAGGGAGCAATCACTGAGAAAAATGGCTCTACAGACCAGATAGAGCTCCTAAAGTGCAAGGGCTGCGGAATCTGTAAGGAACTCTGCCCTTATGGCGCTATCAAAGGCGGGCCTGTGGAAGTCCTGGTCAGGGATGTGGATATGCGCAATGTTGAGATTGTCAAAGGTTTGCAGGGGATAACCGTGCTTGAAAGCCCGGAGAAAATCCTTGAGTTTTTCACGCCTGAAATAGATTCTTAATTCTTAAGCTGATTCTTCAAGTCTCTAAATGGATTTTAAGCCTGATTGGAGTTCTTTAAATCCTGACAGGGGTTCCTCAAGTTCCGACAGAAATTCTAAGTTGGACTTTGAGAACTTCTTAAATCCTTTTCTTTTTATCTCAACTATTTTCTAGTTTTTCCCTCTTTTTTCTTGCAATAATAAGCTGCGAGGACATCTCTTTGGGAAATACGATTACAGTTTCTTCTTCAAATCCGGTATCTTCAAGGATTCCTATAATTTCTGCCCTGTCCATCATGTACATATTGCGGCCTTCCATCTTTTTATACAGGTCATGAAGAAGAGGGAGCAGAGGGCCGGTCCTATTGGCTTCAATTGCAAAGGTCTGAATTATGAAAAGTCCTCCAGGCCGCAGGGCCTTTTCCACGTTTTGAAAAAACTGCCTGGCCTGGTCCAGGTTACCTTCAAAAGAGGAGATCTCAAGGGCAAGGTCATATCCAGTCCCCAGTTCATCTGTGATGTAGTCCCCTGCTATAGTTTTTATGCGCTTTTCCATTCCATATTTCTTAATAAATTCGCTGGAAAGTTCTACTATTCCCGGGCGGTCAAAGATAACCACTTCCAGGTCCTGGTTTTCCTGGGCAAGTCCTATCCCGAAGAGACCGTGCCCCCCTCCAAGGTCTATCAGGCGCCTCGATTCCCGAAATTCTGGAAGCTCGATAACGATTTTCAGGATCTTTTGCAGCCTGCCGAGCAAGGCTGACCTTGCAATTAATTCCATAGATTCCCGGTCATAAAAATACTGATAATCCGGTTTTTCCTTCTTAAAGGGGCCCTGTTTTAAGAGTTCTTTCAGGTTCAACCAGTTGCGCTGTTCTTCTTCTGACAGGAGCAGCTGCTTTGAAAAATAAGGCTCTCCTGCTGCAAGAAAAGGATATAGGTCTGCCGGTGTTACGTAGGCTCCGTCGTTTTTGGCAAGAAGGCCAAGGGCAACGAGCACGTCCAGAAACCTGCCAGTAAGTCTCGCATCTGTATCTATTTCCCGGGATATGGCTTCTAGAGATTTTGGGGTCTTGAGTTTTGCAAAAACGTCAAGCTCAAGAGCTGTCTGAAAGACCTGCCCTTTTTTAAAATTTGCAGCAAGGTCCCTGAGAAAGGGGCTTTTGTCTTCCAGGAGAGGTTGTGCATCTGCTAATCTTTCCATGGTAAACCTTCTTTTGTTTCAGTTTTTTGTTTCAGTTTTTTGTTTCAGTTCTTCACTTTTATTGTCATTTCATTTTCCACATTCTTTTTTCTGCACTTTTTTATGGTCAACAGCTGCATCAAGCGTCCGTAATGTTCAACTGTCCATTTTTAATAATCCCATAGCTGTCGGCCATGAAGTGGACTACAGCCTCGTCATGGGAGATCAGGAGGTAGCCAATTTTTTGCTCGGCCTGAACCCTTTTTAAAAGGTGAAGAACCTGGGCCTGGACCGAGACGTCTAAGGCCGAGGTTGGCTCGTCAAGTACAATGTATTCGGGTTCAAGCAGGAGAATTCTACCGAGGGCAAGGCGCTGGAGCTGGCCGCCAGAGAGTTGGGAAGGATAACGAAAAAGCAGCTCTTCCGAGAGGCCTACAGTCTCAAGCATCTTTTTTGTCCTCAGGGCATGTTCAGTTTCTGGAGTTTTGAGCAGGTTCAGAACCTCAAAAATCGACTGCTCGATTCTCTTTCTTGGGTTAAAAGCCTCAGTTGGGTCCTGAAACATCATCTGGACACTGCGCCTAAAAGCCGCATACTCGGCTTTTTTCATCCCGGAAAGGGGCTTTCCGTTAAAACAGACAGTGCCTTCCGTAGGTTTTTCAAGCCCGGCAACAATTCTTCCAAGGGTGCTTTTGCCTTCTCCTGAAGGCCCCATGAGCCCAAAGGTTTTTCCTGACTTTAGCTCAAAAGTAACACCCCGAAAAATGCACTTTTCTTTCCAAAGGCCGGTTCTGTAAGTCCTGGCAAGGTTTTTGGCAATCAAGCCCACAGGAAACACCTCACTGCCCTTCCCTTGCTTTCTTTAAGTTCGGGATGCTCCTGCATGCAGCGTTTTTCCTTAAAAGAGCATCTCGGATGGAACCTGCAGCCTTCTGGCAGGCTGCTAAGTGAGGGAGATGAACCCGGGATAGGGATAAAACCGTTCTCTGGAAGGCTTTTTAGCAGGCCAAGCGCATAGGGATGAAATGGCTTTTCAAAAAACTGCTTCGGTTCGGCAAGTTCAACGATTTCTCCCGCATACATCACAGCAATTCTATCCGCAAGCCGACGCACAAAGCTGAGGTCATGGCTTATCAGGAGCATGGAGGTTCCACTCCTTTCTTTAAGTCCTTTCAGTTCGTTTTCCAGTTCGGCTACGCGGCTCCTGTCAAGCCCTTTACTGGGTTCGTCTGCTATGAGAAGGACTGGATCAAGCATGTTCGAGGCTGCTATTAAAAAGCGCTGGTTCATCCCGCCTGAACACCAGGAAGGGTAGTATCTCATACATTCATGTGGATTTGAAAAACCCATGGACTCAAGGGCTTTTACAACTTTTGAAAGGGCATTATTTTCTTTCTTTCCCTCCGTTTTTTTCACTTTTTTTTTCATTTTCTGCCCGTGAATTCGGAGGGGTTCTGCAAGCTGGTGCTCTATGGAATATACCGGGTTTAAAGCAAGAGAAGGGTTCTGGAAAATAATGGAAATCTCTTTTCCCCTGAGCCCGGACATCTCTTTTTCGCTCAGTTCGAGAAGGTTTTTTCCTCCGAACTTTATTGTCCCCATAACTCTTGATTCCGAAGGAAGCAGACGCACAACCGCATGTGCGACAACGGATTTGCCGCAGCCAGTCTCCCCCACAAGGGCCAGGATTTCTTTTTCCCTGATAAAAAATGAAAGGCCGGAAACTGCAGTTACGGTTTCGTTTTCATTTCCCTGAAAAGAAACGTTGAGATCTTTTACTTCCAGGAGGGTGTTCATTCTGCATCCACTCCTCTTTTTCCATATTCTTTGTCTCTTTCTTCGAACCCGAACCCTATCAGTGCAATGGACATTACACAGAGCGTGATGCAGACCCCAGGAGGTATGTACCACCACCACATATCTCTGATAAAGCCACCCCGGGAAAAGGCAAAGGAAAGCATGATTCCCCAGCTTTTCATACTTATGTCCCCAAGTCCCAGGAAAGAAAGCGAGGCTTCGGAAATCATTGCTGAAGCCGTTGCCAGCATAAACTTGGGCAGCAGGACATGGGTGAGGTTCGGGAAGATTTCCGACCTCATGATATGAAACGAAGAAAAGCCCATGCATCGGGCACTTTTAACATAGCCTGCTTCTCTTATCTGCAGGGTTTTTGAGCGTACAACCCTTGCAATGGACTCCCAGGAAAGAAGCCCCAGGACAAGAATAAGGGTCCAGATGCTTGGGTGCAGGAAAGCACCCAGGATTATGATCAGGGGGATCTTAGGGATTGTCAGGACAACATCGGTAAAGCCCATAAGCAGCTCGTCCAGAGTCCCTCTGAAGTAACCTGAACAAAGCCCTATCATGAGACCTATTAAGGTTGATATGCAGGCCGAGGCAAAGCCCACCATCATCGAGATTCTGGCCCCGTAAACCAGTTCAGAGAGTATATCATTTCCGATATCGTTTGTCCCAAGAAGGTGAGCAGTTGATGGTGATTCATATGAAAAGAAACGTTCAGTTGGGGAGTAAGGGGCAAAAAGGGAAGGAAACAGGGCAAGGACGAGGAAAAAGGCAAAGAGTAAAAACCCTCCAAGGTTTAGTTTTTTTAAGGTTCTTCCGTATTTCCGGATATCGAGGTTTAAATAATGGGCTATAGAATCTTTCCAACGCCGGGTACTTTCCTGCAGGTATGCTTCCTTTTGCATCATGTCGGCCTCCTAACTCTTGGGTCAGCAATCGCATATAGCAAGTCCGCGAGCATATTAGCAAGCAAGACTGCAAGGGCTATTACCAGAAAAGATCCCTGGAGAACGGGGTAATCTTTTCCGATTATTGCATCGTAGATAAGGGTCCCCATACCGTTTAAGGAAAAAACGATCTCTGTAAAAAGGGCTCCGCTGAAGAGAAAACCAAAATCAAGGGCCAGCAGGGTAATGATAGGAAGGGAGGCATTCTTTATGACGTGCCTGAAAAGAATGGATATATCGTAAAGGCCCTTTGCCCGGGCATAGAGGGCATAAAGCTGTCCTTTTTCCTGTATGACACTCCCCCTCATTATAAGAAAGTTCCTGGAGGCGGAAAAGAGGGCCATCACAGTTACCGGTAAAAACATGTGATACATAACACTTCCAGGGGTCGGGACATCATAAAATCCCTTGAAAGGAAACAGCCCCAGCTCAAAGGCAAAGATATCCAAGCAAATCAGGGCAAGGAAGTATGGAGGTGTGCAGGAAAGCGCAATAAAGCCGTAGCATATGAGACGGTTTGCCTTTGTTTCCGGTTTCCAGCCTGCATATGCCCCGAGCAGGGTTCCCAGGGCTGCTCCCAGAAATATGGAAACCCCCACAAAAAGGAGGGTCCAGCCAATCCTCTCCCTCAAAACCTCGGCCACTGGGCTGTGAAGGTGATATGAGTAACCCAGGTTAAACCGGAGGAGGTCTCCGATGTAAGCAGTGAACTGCTCGTAAAGCGGCCTGTTCAGCCCCATCTCGATTCTCAGCTCTTCCATTACAGCCTCTGAAACGTAGACGTCCTCTCCTATAAGATTCTTTACGGGATCCCCTGGCATGAGCCTCGGGAGTGCAAAGTTGAGGGAGATTATGAGGAGAAAGGAAGTCGCATACCTGAGTGTTTTTCTAACTACTTCACGCATCGTACCACTTACTGTTTTCAAAGTATTGCCTTCAAAGGTTGCTCCTGCCTCATACCTCATGTAAATCGAGGAAGGTATCCAGGGTGTAAATCCCATCCAAGTTGTTGTAGTGCCAGCCTTCGAACTTTTTGTTATAGGGAGTTACAACCTTTTTCCAGTAAACCGGAATTACAGGCAGTTCCTCTGCATAGTAATCTTGCAGGGAGTACGCACAAGAGCACAGATTATCGGAATCCGTCGTATTCAGGATCTGGTCGCAAAGTCCTGTAAAGGCTGGGTCTTCAATGTAACCGTAGCGCCTGGAATCAAAGTACCCGGTGCCCAGTCCCGAATGCATGAGCATTCCCCAGGGCGTAGTTCTCGAAAAGACAAGCTCATACCTGGAAGTGTCCTTTCGGTCCATGTAGGTGTTCTGATCAACGTTTTCGACTTCAATGTCTATTCCCACGGCACGGAAGTACTCTTGGAAAAGCTCGGCATCCCTTTCGTAGCCTGGGCAGATCATGAGTTCCAGAAGAATATCTTTTCCTTTTTTGTCTTCTACGATCCCGTTTCCATTGCGGTCTTCATATCCTGCCTTTTTCAGGATTTCTCTGGCTTTTTCCGGGTCATAAGTACATTTTTCCGTAGGTTTGTAGTATTCCATGCCTGGGGGAACAAGTCCCTTGTTGGGGACGCTTCCATAGCCCAGAGTATCGAGCTGCATAAGTTCTTCGTAATTTATAGCGTAAGCCAGAGCTTCCCGAAACTGCAGGTCTGAACGGGGAGCTTCATTTAAGGTAATTCCTAGATAGCAAATTCCGGTACTGTCCTTTTCAACAAAGCTGAAATCCCCTGTTTTTTCCAGGCGCCCGATGTTTGCATATGGGTAGGAAGAGGCGTATTTGTAATAGGTGTCGGCTTCTCCCTTCTCAAGTGCCAGGCAGGCCGCATCTTCACTTGCATACCAGTCCACCTCGACCTTATCAAAGGTACAGGTTTTGCCTTTCCAGTAAGGGTTTTTCTGGAAGATGAGCCGGGCGGTGTTCAGGTCTACGGATTCTATATAATAGGGCCCGCAGCCTACGTATGGGCCTTTACTTGAGTATTCCATGGGGTTCTCAATTGATTCCCATATATGCCTTGGGATGATCATGTAGGTTGTAAATTCCAGGTCAATGCGGGTGTAAGGTTTGTTAAATTTAAAGGTCACGGAATTGTTGTTTTCCGAAACGGAGGAACTTTCCAGAGTATCGTTTATCCAGCGTCCGGCAGGGTCTTTTTCTCCGTAGTAGAGCATGCTGAACCGTACGTCTTCTGGGGTCACCTTTACTCCATCACTCCAGTAAAGGTCATCCCGAATATAGAATGTCCATTCCTTATGGTCTTCTGAGACTTCATAATGATCGGCAAGCCTACCAATTATCTTGCCGTCTTCGGACATTTGCATTAGGGGAAAATTGGAGAGATGGGCAAAGATGCCCAGGTAGTAATCCCCTACCAGAGATTCGGATTTTATAACGTTCGGGGTCGCAATCCTCAGGACTTTTTCAGGTTTCGCAGAAGTATTTGCGTCTGCTTCCGGAGTTTCGATGCCAAAATCCCTTTCATCCCCTGAAGGCAGGATTACCAGGCAAATCCCGCCTAAAAATAGTATAAAGAGGGCTGCAATACCGAGCAACTTGTTCTTTGTCCACTCCATACACCTCTCTCCTTAAGCAGAGTTTCTTCTTACATTCACGAAGTTATCAAGGTTATATATCCCGTAGAGGGGGTCCGCATACCAACCTTCGAACTGTGTGTTGAAGGGAGTGATCACTTTACTCCAATAGAGGGGGATTGCGGGCAGGTTCTCTGCATAGTAGTCCTGAAGCTCGTATGCATAGTCCTGAAGCTCTTCAGGGTCAGTAGTTGCGAGGATGTCATCGCAAAGCTGCAGGAACTCAGGATCATCCAGGTTATGCATAACTCCCTGGCCTGTCCGTCTGGAATCAAAATAGCCACTTCCCCAGCTTGCGTGCATGAGCATACCCCAGGGTGTGGTGCGGGTTACAGTCAGGTCATAGTCATAACTGTCCTTTAAGGTGAACCACGTATCTTCATCCACAGTCCTCAGGTCTGCGGCAAGGCCCACCTCCTCCAGGTATTCCTTAAGAAGCTCGCCTACGCGGGCGCTATCAGGCTTGATCAGGATTTCAAGTTTGAGGTCCTTCCCATCTTTTCCTTCACGGATTCCATTTCCGTTACTGTCCGAATATCCTGCCTTTTCCAGAATTTCCCTGGCCTTTTCTGGGCTGTACTCCAGTTTTTCTGTTTCCTTGAAACCTTCCATTGATGGAGGCACGAAACCGCAGTTAGGGACTTCCCCGTACCCGAGAGTCTCAAGCCTGATAATTTCCTCGTAATTAATGGCATAGGAAAGCGCGTTCCTGAATTTGAGGTCCGAAAATGGGGCTTTCTTTAAATTAGGGGCCAGAAAGGCAAGTCCGATGTTTGTTTTCTCAAGGAAGTCGAAATTTCCGGTCTTTTCAAGCTGTTTTATGTTGGGATAGGGGTAAGAGCTTGCGTACTTGTAATAAGTATCAACATCCCCTTTTTCAAGGGCCAGGGTGGCTACATCCACATTTGAATAAAAGTGGATCTCCACGTTCCCGAATTCCGGAGCCTTCCCTTTCCAATATGGGTTTTTCTCAAAAACGAGTTTTCCGGCCTTAAGGTCTATCTGCTTGAGGTAGTAGGGCCCGCAGCCCACATATGGGCCTTCGTTTATATATTTTATGGGGTCTTCTATTGTTTCCCATACATGGGCAGGGAGGATATTGTAGGTTGCAAACTCCAGATTAATACGGGTGTAAGGCTTGTTAAATCTGAAGGTCACGGAATTGTCGGCATCCGAAACCGTTGAACTTTCCAAGGTATCGTTAATCCAGCTTGCCCAGGGCGTCTCTTTCCCGTAGTAGCGGATTGAGAACTCAACGTCTTCGGGAGTCACTGGTTCACCGTCGCTCCAGTAGAGGTCGTCCCTAAGGTAAAAGGTCCAGCAGGTGTTATTTTCCGAGACATTATAGCTTTCTGCAAGCTGCCCTATAAGGTGCCCTTCAGCGTCCATTTTCATAAGCGGTGGGTTTGAAAGATGGACAAAAATCCCCAGATTTGAATCTCCAATCAAGGATGCAGATTTTATTACGTTCGGGGTTGCGATTTTCAGGATCGCTTCTTCAGAACCTGCTGATTGCTGCATATCTGCAGTTGCTGCTCCGGAGATTGCTTCTGAGTCCTGCGGTTCTCCTGTTTCTCCGGGACAAAGACTCTTTACGTATGCAATAAACCGATCAAAAAATCCTTCTTTTGAAACGGTAAGGTTACTTTCGGAATCTTCTTGCTCTGCTGTTGCAGGAAGTATATTTGAACAAAGGGTGAGAATGAGCACTGCAATAACTATATGCCGCTTCAATCCTGCCCTAAATCCTGATCCTGTAAAATACTGTTTCTGTCTCATTCCGCTGCCTTCCCGGTTTTAAGTTTTTCTGGAATCTAAAAGTATTAAATGGTCACAATTATTTTCTGAATGATCTCTGCGGCTCTGCATCTGAATCTTATGTGTATTGGTAAAGCTCACTTTTGAGCCAATTAAAAGCTCATTTTTGAGCGAGGTTTTTTGGAAAATTCCGGTTACCTGTTTTTTCTACAGCAACAGATGTCGCATATAGCACTGTGCATGAAGCCATGATTAATTACTGTGATCTCAATGTACTTTCTTCCTTTATCTCTACATATCTATTAACATTATTCTCTTTAGAAATAGTTAAAAATAACACAAAAAACTCATTTTTTATGCTAATGAATCTAAACAATTTCGTAATATAAATCTTTTGATTTTTTTCAAATTCATTCAGAAAACAGATTAAGGAAAATCTTAGTTTAGAAAATATCTAGTTTAAATTAAACTGAAAAAATAAGAAAAATGCTTTTACTCTTGTTTTTCTATTTCGATCTGTCTTTCAATCTCCCTTGCCAGATTCTCTGCAGAATGAAGGTAGAATGATGCAGGAAGCCCTGTGTTTGAGATCATATAAAGCAGGTACATTGCAGTTCTATTAAGTTTCGGAGAGTAACTTAATAATTCACTTCTCGAAATTCTAACCATTGTATCCAGGGATTTTATTCCCGTAAGGTAGTTCTTTATATCACTGTTTTTCTGGCTTTTTTCAAAAATGAGATCTATCCAGGTGTTCATCTCATCGATCAAAAGCTCTCTAGTAAGATCTTCGGGAACTATGTAACTTTTTCCCATTGCTATATTCCTGAAAAACTCTTTGAAATTATCTCCTTCTGCGAGAGTGTATACCTTCCCTAAGCTCCCTGTATGAGTGTCGGTTGTCGCAACAATACCTTTGCCAAGGTTCTCTGCAAGAGCAATTGTAAGTTCGTTTTTTTGCTTGAGTTCGTGCATATTGTACTCCAGTACAGGGAAAAGTTTTGCTAGCCTGGGTACTGAAGACGGATTAGGTTCACTGTGAAACTCAAACCAGAAAGGATGGTTATAAATAAAAGGAAGTTTATGCCGCTTGAGATATTTGATAAAGTTTCTCAGGTCATGTTCTATTTCCGCAATTTCCATGAGTTCAAAGAATTCCTCTCTGTTAAGCTCAAAAATATTAATATGCAGAGCGTGCCCTGCAAATTCCGGGTCATACACACTTATTTCAACCCCTGGGACGAGCTTTTCACGGTTCCACCCGAGAATTTCATATGCCTCTATTGTCTCGTGGTCTGTAAATGTAATGTAATCCATTCCCATCTTTAGAGCTTTCTCATAAAGGCTCTCAGGATGAAGGTCTCTTACAGGAAGCACGTCAAAAGAACAGGTGGTGTGAACGTGCAGGTCTGCTCGCTTCCAGCCCTCTTCCATAATCTCAGCTGCTTGTTCCGGAGTTATCAGCTTCTCCTCGTAATTTCTCGGCCCTCTCCCCATAGGCGTAAACCCTGCATTTTAATTCTATTTTGAATATTTTTATCAAGTTTTAAATTTATCCCCAATATAGTATATTCTTTTTTAGATTAAGGTTTTCCGGACAGATTTCTTGGAAAAATCTGTGGAAATATTTCGGAAAGATTTGTGGGAAAATTATGGCAAAAATTGTGGGAAAATTGCGGGAAAATTTATGGGAAATCTATGTAAAAATCTGAGTCCGGATTCAGGTTTGCCTGATCCCAGTATAAAAAAGCTGCTATGAGTAGTTTTCATGTTTCAGCCTACTGTACCCACTTTTTTCTGTTCACACTATTCCATTTATAAATACACTGAAATATTTCTCTATTTGGCATGAAAGTCCTCTCAAGTACTTTCATATTTTTGTGCCTGTTATTCGAAGAGTTTCATATGCGTTTTCTTTCAGATCATCAGGTTGTCGATATGTTTTAAAACAATGAAACATAATTTATTTCTATGTACTGTTTAGGGGGTTTATTACGGGGTTTGTTGGCAAACTTAAAAGAGTAGTTGAAGTCTTGAAAGAGGACGAATCCATAGAAAAGGGAAATGATTTTGAAAAATACGTTGTGAGCCTTTTTGATGACAAATACTTCTCGATTGTGCAGTGGAGCACAGATATTACACGGAAGCACGACAGATTTGTGGAATCGGATGCCGGTCCGGATCTTATTGTCCGTTATCTCCCGAAAGACGAAATTTTTTGTGTTGAGTGTAAGTTCAGGTCCAGTTTATTTGAGGGCAAACTCCAGTGGTCCGACCCTCAGAAATTAAAACGTTATCAGGTCTTTGCCAGGGAAAAAAGGCTTCCTTTCTTTATTGTCATAGGATTTGGCAGAGATTCGTCTTATCCGGAAAGGATGTTCTGTATGCCTCTTGGGGAAGCAAAGTATCCTGCTCTTTATCCAAGCGTATTTGAAAAGTTTGAAAGGAAGCCTGGAAAGCCCTTTTTCTGGAAAAATGGAGTGTTGAAATAATCTATACAGGACTTGTGCGGTTATTTGAATAAACAGTCAGTATTTTCCCGAAGTAGATCTCTACAATCAAGTTTCAGCTACAGTCAAGTTTCAGATATTTTTTCTCTTCTCTTTTTCCTCTTCTCTTTTTTTCTCTTTTTATTTCTCCTTAATTTATAATACTGGGAATCTCAATACTAGTAATAACTCTTTTTTGGGGGAGAGTATGAAACTTAAATCCATTAACCCTTACACGGAAGAGGTAAATTGGACCTATAATTCATTCTCTATTGGGGAATGTAGAGCCAGGATTGAAAATTGCAGGGCTGCTTTTTCCGTATGGGGCTCACTGCCTGCGGAGGAAAGGGCGAAGCATTTCAAGATTGCTGCCGGGATTTTTCGAAAAAACACCGATACTTACGCCGAAATTATCACGAAAGAGATGGGAAAACCTATCAGGCAGTCAAAGAATGAAGTTCAGAAATGCGCTCAGCTCTGTGATTATTACGCGGAAAACGCGGCCGAACTCCTGAAGGACGAAATTGTGGATACAGGAGCTGAGAAAAGTTACGTGACTTTTGAGCCTCTTGGAGTGATTTTTGGGATCATGCCCTGGAACTTTCCATTCTGGCAGGTTTTCAGGTTTGCAGTGCCTGCGATCTGTGCGGGCAACGTCTGTGTGCTCAAACATGCCTCAAACGTGCCACAGTCTGCGCTGGAAATTGAAAAAGTCTTTATTGAGGCCGGATTTCCTGAAAACGTTTTTAATACCCTGTTAATTGACTCGAAAATTGCCATGAAAATTCTTAAAGAAGAACTGGTAGACGGAGTTTCGCTTACCGGCAGCGTAGGCGCGGGCTCAAAAATTGGGAGACTTGCAGGGGGAGCTATCAAGCCTTTAGTACTTGAACTCGGAGGCTCGGACCCTTTCATTGTGCTTGAGAATGCAAACATTGAGAAAGCTGCTCAGGCGGCTGTAAAGTCTCGTTTTCTAAATGCCGGACAGAGCTGTATCGCTGCCAAACGATTAATTGTCGTAGAAGATGTTGTTGCGGATTTTATCGAGGCATTTGAACGCCGGGTGAAGGAACTGAAGATTGGAGATCCTATGGATGAGGAGACCGATATCGGGCCTCTTGCAAAGAAGGAGTTTTTAGAAAGTCTTGAAAGAGTCCTGAAAGACGCAAAAATGAAAGGTGCAGAAATTCATTTTTATGGAGAAGGACATAAAAAGGGATTCTTCTTCAGGCCTGCCCTCATTCCTGCTGCCAGTACGGATATGGAAGTATGCAGGACTGAGGTTTTCGGGCCAATTGCTCCGGTGATTACGGTAAAAGATGACGATGAAGCCGTGGAGATTGCAAATTCTACAGAGTATGGACTCGGGGCGAAAATCTGGTCTGGAGATCTGTATCGGGCCGAAAGTCTGGCAAAAAGAATAAAATCCGGATCTGTGTCTATCAATGGAATGATCAAATCCGACCCGAGGATTCCTTTTGGTGGGATCAAGAAATCCGGAGTAGGGAGAGAACTTTCCCACTATGGGCTCAAGGAATTTGTGAATACAAAAACTGTCGTCGTTAACAGATAAACAGGGACTTTAGTTCTTAACAATTATAGAGAGACTTTAAAATCTTACTGTTACTATAATAAATTATCATCTCGTTGTAGCATTTAAGGGGGGAAGTATATTGTCTGAATTAGCTAAACAGGATATAATGTCCAGATTAACTAAGCTAGAACAGAAAATGAACGACCTGGATAGGAGTGCAGATGCTCTGATAGACGAATTAGAGAGTCTGGAAGCCGTGGCTAGAGAATTGAAAATGACAGATTCCATCGATATATTTAATGAATTTATTGGAGAAGTTGGAGTAATTAAAGAAGATTTAAGCTGCAAATTATCGGATGAGATCGAAAACGAGCAGATGAGAGAACTGGTAGAGACAAGGATGAAAACCGTACCAGCAGATATCGAAAATCTAAGAAGTGAATATAATTCTGCTCGAGGTAAACTGTCAGAGATCAGAGACGAATTAAGAATTAGTAGATCAAGTAAGCTGGATTAAACATTCATGACTTAATTTATCCTGTGCCAGGCTAGGCCCAGCTAGGCAGCTTCAGGACATAATTTTTGGGATAAAAAGAATAATAAAATTATTTTTCATTGCATTTCTTTCGTTTCAACACTAACAATATCAGGGCTACAGTTACAGACGCAAATATCCAAAATATAACCGTGAATGGATTTATTGCTTTTTTGAGCGCATCTATTTTCTTTCTTAGCCATACTATGCTCATTTAGTCCAGCTCCACGAATCTTTGGCTCTGTAATCACATACTTTATTAGTATTGAATATAGTACTATTTGGAAGCGTAATAAATATTGAAACGCTCTACGATTTTCTGTTTTCATGAAATTCTCTGACTTCATTTAAACTTTGTCCAAAGTTTATCCTTTAGGATTTATCTTTGTTTTGTATGAGAGATTTACATATTGTAACACACGCGCCTTTTATAGTGATAGAAATTTCAAATATTCGAGTAAGTTACTAATTAAAAGAACAATTATATAAATCATCACTTAAAATGACGATAATCAATATGATCTTATGAATAATTGATAGAAGTATGACAATAAATATCAATACGGAATCTCTTATTTTGGAGTATTCTTAATTCAGGATAGTATTGATCATCTTTTCAAGTTCATTTCTATCAACTAAATCAATAAAGTTCGCCTTAGCTAATTGTTTGGCGGAATCGGTAAAATAACTATTTGTAACTACTATACCCTCAGTGCATTTGTAAAAACCTTTTGCAGCTACAACTTCCTGTACTGCACTGTTTGAGACTTTCCCCGTGTATCTTTTTACCTGAACAGCGGTTCTTCTTTTTTTTGATGTTAGGATCAGATCTGCACCCTGATCCCCTGATCGTGGAGTTTGACAGACTGAATATCCTAACTGTTCATAAACGTATTTCATAAATTCTTCAAATTTGTATCCATCCATTTCGTCGATTTCGGCTAATGTGCTTAGTGCTGAGTTTGATGGATTTTTCTTAAGCAGTCGTTTTATAAACCTATACAGTAAGCAAATTGGAAAACTAAGCAGTAGCCACATAGATTTAATAAGTCGTTTTGTAAAAATGTACAGTAGATACATCGGGAATCTAAGCAATTGCCACATTAGTTTCAGTAAGTAAATTGAAAAACTAAATAGTAGTCTCATTGATTTTACGAAAAGATGTAACATAATATTAAGTAGTCCATTACCAGATCGACTTTGTTTTCTTTGTTTTCCTCTCTTTCCCGTTTTCATCAATGTACTTCCCTCTGTTTTTGAGAGTCTACCGACAAGTCCATAATATATGTTGAAAAGTCACAATCTGACTATGATCTCAGAGTATCTATTATGATCTTTCATCTTGCATACTGTAAGGGTTACAGTAGATACCGACTTTTAGGATAGGCTCTAAATCTCGGGGCGATTTTCTGTTTTCAGAAAATCTCAAACTTTATGTGAATTTCGGCCAAGATATTCCTTTACTTAATATGACATTTGTATGGTGTAATCCACAAATACCTCTCTAGCAAAAGACAGTTTAAGTTTTGAGAGCCGTTTGCTAATTAAAAGAATATCTTAATATAAATATACTGTCGTTTGAAATAACTGTTCTCAATACTTAACTCAATTGTTTTGTAGCAAGTAAGAATTGAATAATTAAGAAAGCAGATCGACCTGATAAACGACAAAATACGCTGGAAGGATGACGGAGTAAATAGCTTAGCGAAGTCACATGGAAACAGGTAGTACAAATTCTAAGTCCCATTCAGGAAAATAGCAAATTGAACATGAAGCTATTAATTGAACATGAAGCTATTATCTGATAATACAAAAATAAATAAACATTAGTGGTAATTTCGGCAACATTCCAATATGATTAAGTTGATGTACTAAATATATGCTAAAATGAGCTGAATATTTTGGAGAAATTTATGGTTGATCATAATATTGATGAACTTAAAGAAGCAATGATCTCACTTTTTCCCAACGATGAATATAGAAAAATTTGTCTGAGCTTATTTCTCGAAGCACTCAACAAAGCCAATTCATGTGGTAATAACAAGTGGGGTGCGTATTCTTATAATGAAGGTGTTCGTCTTCTAGTTGGCAATCTTATTGTTCTCACCATTCATAAAAATAGTATTTGGATGGCTCTTGATAAAAAGTCATTAAATGAGATGAAGGCTACTCAGATATTAGAAAAAAGTCGTTTGTGGCAATGGGAAACTGGAGATTATTCTGAGTATAAACCGGTTCTATCAAAGAATGGATATTATACTCCTTCAAATGAAGATCTAGATCTTTGGTCTTTAATAAGGGATCTCCATTTTAGATATATTGAAAAAGTGGCAAATAAATATAAATGGCTAAATTATAAAAGCCAATCAACCCATTCAGACAAGTTGCTATATTATCTAAAGGATGAACTTGGATTACAAAATATTCCTATCCCGAATTATAGTGATACAGAATTCGAAACTGCAGAAGAGATACCTGCCAACGAAAATGCTAATTTATTTGAGGGAGCCAAAAAACAAGTTACTGTGAATGCTTATGAACGAAATCCAACTGCCAGGAAAAAGTGTCTTAAGAAATACGGATATAAATGTAGTGTATGCGGGTTCGATTTTGAAGAAGTCTATGGAAAAATAGGAGCCGGGTATATTCATGTTCATCATCTAAAGCCTTTAAATGAAATAAATGAAAGATATAAGGTAGACCCTATCAATGATTTAAGACCTGTATGTCCCAACTGCCATTCTATGCTGCATAAAGCTAAGTTTTCAATTGAGCAATTGAGGGAATACTTGAGAACAAACACAACCTGAGTGCACAAGTAGACGGTCAACTTTCAGAGCTGAATACAGAACTTTACAGTTGATTATCCAGTTTTCTATTAATTTCTACTAATAGGACCGCATGATCTGACATTGCATCTGATTTTTTTCCTGCAAATACATAGCTACCTGACTCTGAGATGTAATTTGCGTCAAGAACATCAAAATGCCTGCTGATAAAAGCATGGTCAAGTCGCTTTCCATTACCAATTTTAATGTCCCAATAACTTGCACCTGATTTTGGCATTGCATGTTGCCAGCCTTCATCCACAAGTTGACTTATTCGATCACCGCATTTGGCTGGTTGATATTCTGGATCGGTATTGAAATCACCCATAATCACAAATGGGAGATCCTTATTCTCTGTTGCGACCTCCATAATCCAATCCCAGTTTTTGCGTTTGATTTTGAGTTTATTGCTGTAATCGGGCACACGTAGGCCCAAAATGTCGAGACCCTTCTGAGGTAGGTGAACATGCAACACATTTGAAGGAACTGATTTTTCAATGTTCGTAGGAGCTAGGATATTCCCCGACTCCAGTGTCATATTCGCAGCGATGAAAACTTGATTTTCTTTGAGCACCCTCTTCGACATAGCATGGTGTGTGAATCCATATGAGTCAAATTGCTCAATGAATCTTTGATATGACGGACCAGGGACATATTCGGTAAGCACGATGACATCTGGTGTCAGTGAAGCAATCGCCTTAGCCATATGAATGGAATCTTTCTATTGAATGTGCGATGATTGATGTTCCACGTTAGTAGTTTCATTGTTGTTTGATCCTCTTTTTACATACACTACTTTCCTATATAACGGCATTTTGATTGTTAAAGGTCAAATCCTAACGCAGAACTTAAAGAAATCTAATAACTATTACATAGATATTATTTTTCAACAATTCTGCTATTAAAAACGCCATCAGCAAAACATCTCAAAAACACTGAGTACAAACTAATATATACTTTGTACGCAAAACGCAATCGGATGACTACATTATAAAGAAAGAATTTATATACGAAAAAACCGTTCAAGTTATAGTTGAAAAAAACGAGTTGAAGTATAATTCGGAAAAGACCGGATCAGGGTCTTAACCGAAGGAAAACAAAACATGTTTCAAATAGAATTAGACCATACAAACTATAAAAACGTCACTGAAAAAGTCAATGAGGAAAGAACTACCGTTTCATTCAAAACGGTCATCGACATGAAGAATCCATTTGGAATCTTCAGCCAACTAAAGAATCTTTTGTAAACTTAACAGCCCTTCGCTGTTTCTTTTTTCTTCAGAATTATCCAAATTCCTTGCAGCAACCAGATAAAATAAACAGTTAAATAATCTCCGTTTTGTGAACGTGGCGCTTTTCTAAACTAAATCATTAACCCATAAATCTCTCTGGAAGGATTGTATACTAAGATAACCCTCTAAATTACAGTTATCTTGTGATTTCCTTTTTCTAGCTTTTCTGTCGGTGAGAGGATTTCATGAAAAAAGCAATTGTATATTTCCTTATCTCCATCACTCGTTTTTCAGAAAAGAATCTGCATCTTCCCCTTTCCACTCAACAAATATATAAACTCCTCAAAGTATCTTTTATCCATGACCCTTGAGCCTGTGCATATGCATAAGATCTCGGAGCTTGCAAAAAAGATTGACCGCTCGTTTGAATCTGAGGAGGTAAAAACGGCTGCGGATATCTATTCTCTACTTGAGGAGTTGGAGCTAGATGGGAAGGTCGTTCTTAAAGCCATAGACAGGCTCTTTCGAGGGATTGTAAGAACTGAGCTGATGGCACAGAGCGAGGATCCGTATCCACTTACTTATGCTTGTGACAGCGGAAGTACTAACCCAAAGACTTATGACAGCGGACTTTTTGTAGATTTCTGTCACTGTGGGTTGGCTGCAACGCCTACTGATCTCGATATTCAAAGATTTCGAACAATCGTATGTGCTGCTTATTCTTCTTCTCTGAAGGTGTCCATACAGGCTACAGCAGGCTGGGAAACCTTTGATGAAGAATTTGGAAGGGCAAAACTGGTTACAATCGCACCTGATGAGTTAAAAAGAAAAGCCCCTGATATGGTGCACAGTTTTGCCATGTACCTGGCAGAATCCGAACATATTCTTTTCATGAAAGACAAGCTCGAACCTGAGAGCTTTTTCATAATGGACGGGCCGATTTATCCAAAACAGCTAATGTACTGGATGGTGCTGGACGATGAGGAAGTAAGGGTTCGGCAGAACACCGACGCCCGAAAAATCCTCCAGAATTACATTGATATCATGGATCATTTCCTGAAAAATCGGCAGCCTGTGATCGGGTTTGTAAAAAATCCTACTGACGTGCAGATTATGGACAGCGTCCGGAAAAAAGGGGATGCTTTCGACCTTCCCTGGATGCTTGACTCCCAGTTTTTCAAGAATCTTCTATCCTTAGAAAAAGTTGATAATGCCTCCGGACATGAGGGAAGGAACTCGATAAATAACGGGAAGAATGGCAAGCACATTGGCTCCAGAAATGATTATATTACTTACACCAACTGGTTTTTGCAGCCCAAGAGGTTTTATGAGAAGTTGCTTGACGGGACTTCACCCCTTGCAGCCGCAGATCCGCTCCAGCAGGAACTCAGGCACAATTTCCCGTCTGAGGATTATGCTCTTTGTTTTTTCATGCTTTATGTGCCCTCTAAAAATGTGGTCTTCAAGGTAGAAGCCCCATATGGGCTTGTTAAGGACGATTTCCTCCGCATGCAAATTACCAAAAAAGTGCTATTTGACCTTTCTTTGTATGGTTTTCCTCTTACCCTCACAAAGGCAGACCATCTGGCAAAAATCCGCAAGGTGGAGAGGCAAGAGATCGATAAATTCTTTGAAAACATGAATCCCGATACCACTTATAATGACACTCGGTGGGGTAAGATAAATGAAATATGAAGATGTCGATATTTTTACTTTTAACTCTTACAAACCGAAACAGAATCCAGTTCCTGTGGATTCAGGAACGGAAGAAACTCCAAGTTCAAAGGAAAGCCCTGACGAGATAAGTACCGAAGGCAGCGATAAGGGCGAGCTCGTGAAATCTCTTGACTTTGAAGGAGCTTCCAGCCTGGTTACTCCGATATTCACACCTGATAACGATAAAACACTGCAAGCGCCATTGTCCGATACTCTCAGGAAAGATTGTCCAGAGGAGGTACCGGATTTTATCCCAACCGAATCTGACATTATATCAGATATTGAATCCAATATTAAATCAGATATTAAACCCGATATTGGATTCAGTATTGAATCTGATATTGAATCCGATCTTTTTTCAGTTCCTGCTGAAGCAATTCTTGAATCTGCTCCTCTATCTAAGACTGCTTCTCTATCTAAGACTTCTTCTCCGCCTTTATCAGATCTCTCTCTTGAATCTGAAGTTCTTGGGCGTTCCGTACAGGAAGCTTTCCCCTTTGAAAGCTTTGCCAGTTATAGCGATAACATCCTGAAGGCTTCTCCAGTTTCAGAGGCTTTCGGGATTGTTACTACAGGCATAGAGCCCCTTGAATTGACTCCCTCAGGAGCTGTAATCACAGGCTATATTACATCAGCCCGTCGGGATGAGATAAGGCTAGGCACATATGTAGTCGTGCCTTATGAAAATGGAGAAAAACTCTTTGCCAGGGTGGGAAAACTTCAGTACAGGCAGGAGTTTGTGGTAGACGACGCAACTGAGATTCACTCCAGGCGTATGCTCAGTGCTCTTGGAAACTCTGTAAATGAAGATGATTACAAATTCCTTGCCTGTCTTGATCCGCTCTGTATTCTTTACCGGAAGACCGAAGGTAAACTCACCCGGCGTATGGCAGACCGGATTCCCCACCCTAATACTCCTATCCTGCCTGTTACTGACAGGCTTGAAGTCCAAACAGGGCTCAATATTCCTGAAGAAGGAATTTTTCTCGGTCACCTGAGCGTAGGCGGCGAACTTTTAAAAACTAATTCCGAGCCTGAAACGGTTGCATACTATCTCAGAAACGACTATTCAATGGGTGACCCTCTTATTTTCAGGCATATACTTATTTGCGGGAGCACAGGGACAGGAAAAACTTTTCTCTCAAAGAATATCCTCCGTCAGTTCCTGAATGAAAACAACAGATACAGGCTGCGGAGTTCTCCTGATAAGGCCCGGAAAAACCCCTGTCTGGTAATCATGGACCCTCAGGATGAATATTCCCAGCTTTTCGAGGACAACGAGACCCTGACTGAGAACGACAAATTCCGTTTCGAATCCGAAAATGTAACTTATGGTCGGGTTCTCTCTACAAAGGCTTTCGTGGCGAAAGTTGACGGGCAGAAATATCCCGGGGATAAGTCCAGAGCCGAGCAGATTGAGTTTACAATTCCCTTTTCGCTTGTAGAACACAATTCCTGGCTTATTGCAGCAGCCGGAATGTCCGAACTCCAGTACATAGGGCTTGAAGTGCTTCTCGGAGATTTCTTCAAATCAAGTGTGTCTCATACTTACCAGAATTTTATCAATCATATTGACAATGAAGGTACTCGCTCCTACTACGTTGACAGTGGAAAGCTTCATGAGTCCTCCTATGATGGGATTGTAAGAAGAGTGAGGAATCCTTTCTTCTCGAAGGTTTTCGACCGGGATGCGACCTCAATTACTGATCTTCTGGACAAGATCTTCAAGCCAGGACAGGTTTCGGTTTTCCCGACCGAATACATAAGTGCTCCTAGAATCCGCGACCTTATAGTACTCACAATAATGAGCTTGATCGTGGACAATAAATTAAGTACCACAGGAGAAAAAGCTATTAAAGAAACTCCTATTATCCTTGCCCTGGATGAAGCCCATCGATACCTCTCGAAGGCAAACGGGGAACATTCTCGTCTTATTATTTCTCGTTTTGCAGACGCAGCCCGTCAGGGTCGAAAAGAAGGACTTGGTCTTTTCCTGATCACCCAGGACCCTCAGGATATCGATGATACGGTTTTCAAGCAAATAAATACGAAACTGATCCTTAACCTCAACAACGATGCAGCTATCACCTCTCTAAAAGTCCCGAAAGAATACGAGAGGAGAATTCCATATCTTAAGAAAGGACAGATGATTATTCATTCTCCGGATAATAGTGATATCGTGGAAATAATAGGGCTTTCAAATTGTGTAGTCCGACATCGGTGAGTTTCATCAGTTTCCAATAGTTGGGGTATATGCCTGATTTTCCGATTAAATAACTCTCGGATAACTAAAAATAAGATAATAAGATCAGTCACTCTAAATCACAAAGAAAATGTCAGCTCTCAAATCTGGTCAAACAAGGTAAAGGTGACCTTTTTGTCAGATTTGATAAATAATTCCCCCACTACCCTTTAGCCTTGATATTTTTATCATTTTTCGATTTAGGACTTATTTGTTTTGAGAGTATATACCTGGCCTGGTATTTGTTGTCACATTTATGTAATTTGCTTTTGTTGTCGTATTGTTGCCTGCCACATTGATTACTGTAAGTGCAACCTTATATTTTCCTTCCTGTAAATACTGATGTTTTGGATTCTGTTCTGTTGAAGATGCTCCGTCTCCAAAAGTCCATTTCCATTTAGTTGGTATTCCTGTACTTTTGTCAGTAAAGGCAACCGTTAATGGCGCTTTTCCTGAGGTGGGTGTCGCAGAAAATGCAGCAACCGGTTTTGTTACCGCTTTTATATAATTTGTTTTTGTTGATGTGTTACTGCCTTCATCATTTGTTACTGTAAGTTTAACAGTATATCTCCCTACTTTGGAATACTTATGCGTTGGATTTTGCTGGGTTGATGTTGTTCCGTCTCCAAAAGTCCACTTCCATGACGTGGGGTTTCCTGTACTTTTGTCAGTAAAGGCAACCGTTAATGGTGCTTTCCCTTCGATAGGTTTTGCAGAAAAGTTTGCAACAGGTACTCCGCCGAATACTGCATCATATGCATCGATCCGGCCTGAACCATAATCATTATCCTTTCTTGCCGATCCAAGATCTACTGCTGTACTTTCTAATTTCTGCTTTACCGCAGAAGGCTTCATAGTCGGGCTCTTTTCCAGAATTAATGCTGCAGCGCCGGAAACATGCGGTGTTGCCATGGAAGTTCCGGACCAGTCTGCATATCCTCCACCTGGGAGTGTTGAAGTGACATCTACTCCGGGCGCAGATACATCGGGTTTAATGTATGTCTGCCCATCAAGAGTAACAGGACCCCGACCACTGAAATATGCTACTACATCGGAAGAATCTGTTGCACCGACAGTGCACGAATTAAGTTCATCACCGGGGCACGTGATTGAGCCAGATCCATACTCGCCGTTATTACCAGCCGCTATGACAGGAACTATACCTGCTGTAACAACATTGTTTATTGTAGTCGTAAACGCCGAACTATGTGCTGATGATCCACCGCTAAAACTTATAATACGGGCATTATTAGCAACTGCCCACTCAAAGCCAAGAATACAATCAGATAAATATCCAGAACCGTATCCGTCGAATACTTTTGCTTCAATCAGCTTTGTACCTGGCGCAACTCCGGTTTGCACACCGTTAGCACCGGTTCCTGAAATTGTCCCGGATACATGAGTACCGTGCCCATGATCATCATATGGAGACGACCTCGAGTTTACGTAGTCAATCCAACCTACAATTTTCGGATCGTTTGTATTGGGGTTGTCGTCAAGGTCGTTAAGGTCAGGATGTGTTGCGTCAATTCCCGTATCTACAACAGCAACGGTTATCCCTTTTCCAGTTATACCCCGCTGCCAGACTGCAGGTGCTTCGATTTTGTCTACTCCCCACGCATTTGTAGATACCTTTATCTGCTGGGTAGTCGCTGCCTCTATTTTTTCGGAGGATGTCTCGGCATGTTCTACTATAGAAACAACTTCATCAAGTTCAATCTTCCGAACGTCGGGTCTCCCGGCAAGAGAAGCTAAAACTCCCGGTGTTACCCTAGCTGCAACAGCGTTAATAATCTTAATAGATTTTATTTTTTGTACATGGTTTTTTGATTTCTCACTCTCGAGATATTTTATCAGATCTTTCTGATTATTCTCAATTTGAGATTTCCCAGCAGCAGTCTTAAATGCGATATTCTGATCTGATAACATTATAATTACAGGAATTTGCTCAGTCTCTGGAATTTTAGTAATTTTTGAAGACAAACTTGCTGATATTTTATCAGAATTTGCCTCCTGGTTTAAATCTACATCTCCAGCTAACGCAGTAAATGAAAACAGCGATATCAACAACAATGATGTACAGATAGTAAATAATAGTTTAGAAACCGTTTTTTTTAAAAGCTTTCGACTTTTTTCCACCTATTCACACTCCTTTCCAATATTCATTCTTATTTCACTATGGAATATGGCTTTCTGTAACCAACCACTTATGTTTCCAGAGCCTGCAATCAACAGTATTATAATACCGAGCCTTTTGTCCGGTTGATGATGTTTTAAGGCCAACCTGCAGGCACTCAACTTTTTTACAGATACAGAAATCATTTAATGATTGGTGTCCAGATATAAAATACTTCTGAACTTATACATCTAGTGCTTTGTTACACGATATAATCAAGAAGAGAAGCCACAAAAATAAATTCATTAACCAGATTAGACTATAAAAAGACATCCTATAATATAAAAAATAGAGATAAACTATTGAAATAGGATATAAAAAATTATAATACCTAGATTTTTATTTTATGTGTCGAATATATAGTCAATACATACTTCAATTTTTAAGATGTTTTCGCTTATCTCGAGTCCGATAACTGGATAGATTTAGATTTAGATTTAGATTTAAATTTAGATTTAGATTTAGATTTAGATTTAGACTTGGATCTTACTGAAAATATACTCTACTGTTTACTTAGATAACTCGAGATATAATATTTCTTATCTGTTAATAAAAAATATGTAATAAGGAGAATAATTGTATTTTTTTGGATTGATATAAAATACTTATTCCCCTTATATATTTTTGATATCTTAATTATTCATATTTTACCCATTCTTTATTTGATTATTCGAGCTTGGTAACCACTCAAGTTTAATTATACAAAAACTTCATGATCATCTTACTTTAATTACTTATATCTCATAATAAAGGAAAGTGTGAGAAAGAGTGGAGAAAGGAAATCCAAGGGTGTTTTTCTGCAGTTCACTTATCTTCCAAATCACGAGGAATCTATGTGCCGAAGCATAAATACTTTTCAAAAAATGGTTATCTAACTGTTTTAGATAACCTGAAATTTTTTCTAAATTTGATTACTATTCCTTCTCTATCCTTCGAAATCTACCCTTCCGTTTTTTAATCTTAGTTATTTGTTTTTAGAGGCTATGATATAGCCAGAAATAGTTTTAGTATTACTGCCTTTAGCATTCTTCACTGTTAAGCTGACAGTGTATTTTCCTGCCTTGCTGTATGTGTGGCTAGGACTCTTGGCTGTTGAATATGTCCCATCTCCAAAGTTCCATTTCCATGAAGTTGGTGATCCTGTGCTCTTGTCGGTAAACTGCACTTTCAGTGGGGCTTTTCCTGATGTCGGAGCAGCAGAAAAAGCAGCAACCGGAGCTTTCAAAGCGGTTGTGATAATATAGTTATTTATTGTTTTGGTGTTTGTTCCGACAGCGTTCTTTACTGTTAAGCTGACAGTATATTTTCCTGCCTTGCTGTATGTATGTACAGGATTCTTAACTGTTGAAGTTGTTCCGTCTCCAAAAGTCCATTTCCATGATGTAGGTGAGCCTGTACTCTTGTCAGTAAATGTTACTTTCAGTGGAGCATTTCCGGAGGTAGGCGCTGCAGAGAAAGCAGCAACCGGTTTTTGTGGAGCTGCTTTTACAGTTATATAATTCTCTATTGTTTTGGTATTTGTTCCGGCTGCATTCTTTACCGTTAAACTGACAGTGTAATTTCCGGCTTTACTGTATGTATATACAGGATTTTTATTTGTTGAAGTTTTTCCATCTCCAAAACTCCATTTCCATGAGGTGGGTGCTCCTGTGCTTCTGTCAGTAAAACTAACTTTCAGCGGTGCGTTTCCTGAAGTTAAAGATGCAGAGAAGGCAGCAATTGGTGAGTTTTCGTTTTCTATCGGCATAACGTATATACTATTTTTTCCTTCTCTATCAGACCAAAAAGCAATTTTTTTGCCATCTGGGCTCCATACCGGAAACGAATCCGATGCTGAATCTGATGTTAGCTGCACTTTATTTTTTCCATCGGCGTTCATAATCCATATGTCTTTACTGCCAGCCTTATTCGATACGAATACGATTTTACTTCCATCCGGTGAGAATATAGGAGAATTAGCATTTGCCGAGTCTGAGGTAATTTGAGTTTTTCCGGTCCCGTCAGCTTTTATCGTATATATCTCCGAGTTTCCACCCTCATAATAGGATTCGCCTTCCCCTGCATAGTATACTATTTTTGAACCATCTGGAGACCATATCTGTGACTGCTTGGATTGAGTTTGATGAGCAATTAATCCAGGTTGAGACCTGGTCAAATCTTTACCTATCTTTCCACTATCAATATAATAGTCAATGTCAGCCGGCCCATGCGTACAAACTGCTATTTTTGATGCATCGGGTGATAGGGCAATACTGCTAGCAATACCTATGTTCCCAAGGGTATGTTTATCGAATCCATCGGAATCCATTTCCCAATAGGAGCCCCCAATCTCTTCATAAATCTCAGCGTAGAGTATTTTTGAACCTGTGGGATACCAGGTGTATATATAATAATATTTATACCACGCTGTGTCGAGCAATTGGGTTTTTCCTGTCCCGTCTGCATTCATTACCCATAAATCACTCGTCGGCCCATTAGTGTCATCGTATCTGTTTTCAATATACGAAATTTTGCTTCCATCTGGAGACCATGCATAACAGGAAGTAAAATTATCTCCCATTGTAGAGGTAAGCTTCTTTTCTCCCGAACCACCTAAAAATACCTTATACAGCCCATCTTCCCGTGAGAAAAGGATTTCTTTCCCATCTGGAGACCAAACTGGATTTGAATCAGACGCAACATTGGAGGCTACCTTTGTTAATTTCCCAGCTTCCAGGGTATCCGCAACTGTTACGTTTGATGTCATAATCATCAGAAAATTAAAGACTATTAACAGATATACCACTCTTGGACTAATTTTCACGATATTACCTCACTTTCATAAAGTACAGGTATTATTATTTTCATAAACCTCAACCGGAGAATTTTCTCCTGCTAGCGAAAGATTATTTGCCTTCCTTATATTAGGTTCATAAAAAATAACCAAGAGAACCTGCTGTCTTCCCGATAATTTGCCAGGCTAAAACCCTCTTAACAACAAAATTTCTCTTTTTTCTTCGGTTAATACAAAATGCCAAAAGTGTATTACTTGTACAGCGGTTTTCTCTAAATCATAATTTAAATATTCAAAATGTATTGTTTTTGAGTACCCGTTTTAAGGTACAAATTTTTTACCCGAGTACAAATTAATTTATTTTATCCCCGTTTTTCCCCTACTTATACAACATCGTAATTTATACAGCTCAAATTTATATTATATGTACATCGCTATAAATGTTTTTCATAATCTGTTACTAAATATGCTCAATCAATTATTTATCTTATTCTATATTTTCTTTGAAGTATAATTTTTATATTACAGATATTCAGTTAAACGGAAACTTCAAAAAAGAAATTTGTAGAAAATGAGCCCTGAAAGTAAGTTACTGAAAGCTTGCAATAAAGGCAGCTTTCAAATCTAGTAAAACAAAGCAAATATGGCCTTTTGGAGTACTCTGGATTTTATGATGTGATTCTCACTGTTGTGGATTTTTGGTTTGGGCTATGTGAAAACTTCGCTAAGCTGATGAGTGGCTGGTTCTGATATTTATGTGAAATTGTGGCTGAAAGCCATTAGGTTAAATACTATTAATTACTGGGGAAAGCTCTCAATTATTCTAGACAGTATCCAAACTAAAATTAGCAGAAGAAATATCCATACTGATAATTTGATTAATTTACCCAACTGGTACCAGAAAATATCCATTTTCTCCAAAAAATTCATTTTTCTTTCCTCCAATTTCTTAATATATTTAATATGTTTATGTATAAAAATTTTTTGACTGTTTTATATGTTTTGGATTCTTCTCTGGATACCTAAATCCGCAGCGTTTTCGAAAACGAATATTTACTGTGGAAAGTGGGATGGATAATTATGAAAAATGAGCATGATATTCTTCGAGTAACAGGCACAAATAAGTGAAAGCATTTGCAGGCATTTTCATGTCAAAGAAAATCTAAAACTAGATGCCCATCTTCTAATGGAAAACATAATCATGTGTCACTTGACCAATAATTTATCAAGTATATATAAATGATAGCGAGAAAGAAGGAAAAAATCACAGAGTTCAAAAAATAATAATTCTAACATAGATACAAAATAGATACATTAGAAAAATATGTAAATGGGATAGCGCGGATTTGAACCGCGGTCCAAGCGTCCCAAACGCTCGAGGATGGACCAAGCTACCCTACTATCCCAAGGGGCACTTCTTCTCAAAGGAGATTATCCTTTATATAGCTTTCGTTAGAACATAGGCCTGTGACACGATCTCTCAAAAGTTTTCTTCGGAAAATAAAAATTTCTTCTGACTTATCTTTCTGGAATTCCTAATTTTTCCCTGATTCTCTGAGGTTCTTTTCATTATTTCCAACGGTGATAGATCTCGTTTTCTATCCCGAGCAGGTCGAGTGCCCTTCCTACCATGATATCTGTTAGGTCTTCAAGGGTTTTGGGTCGCGAATAGAAGCCCGGACAGGCTGGAAGAATACTCGCTCCTGCTTTTTTAGCCCGAAGCATATTTTCAATGTGTATAAGGCTAAGCGGAGTTTCCCGGGTCATCAGTATAAGTTTTCTCTCCTCTTTGAGGCAGACATCTGCAGCTCTCGTAAGGAGAGTATCGGATAGCCCATTTGCTACGGCTGCAAGGGTTTTCATGCTGCAAGGAGCGATAACCATTCCGTTTGTCCTATAAGAGCCGCTGGCAATTGGCGCTGAAAAATCCTTCTGGGCATAGCTCCAGGTTGCAAGTTTTTCCACTGCCTCTGGCGCGTAATCCGTTTCGATCCCAATAATCTGGCTTGCGGCATCCGTCAAAACCAGATGGGTTTTAATTCCTCTTTCCGCCAGTACTTCAAGAAGGCGAATTCCATACTGAACCCCTGAGGCTCCGCTGATTCCTACCGTTATCTCCATTTTATCCTGCCGTCAATTATTTCAAATCTTTATCTTGCCCTTCCAGTTCGTTTCCTTTTTCGTAAAAGGCAATGAAGCTTTCCACCATTTCTCCTGCAGTTGAGACTATATCCCTTATCTCTTCAGAGCTTATATTATCCTGGTGTATTCCGGCAACAAATACCGAAGTCCTCCTTGTGGCCTTGCTTACCTTCCTTGCCCCATCAAGGGCAAGATATTCTTCTCGATGACCGGGCATTGTTATTACCGATGAACTTGTTCTCTGACTTTTTTCGTCAAAAAGCCCTACGGCAACAGCTCCCACATGTTCTTCTCCACCTGTAAGGGTCAGCAGGTAATCTTCTCCGACCTTTTTTACCTCAAGTACAATTTTGATTTTTCCCACTTTTCGTTTAATCTGGAACAAATTCCTACCTCTGCCCTTAAAGTTCCTTTTTTAAATTCTATTTTTCTTTTATTCTACCTTCAGAGATCACTCAGTTTAAACTGTTTTATGGGCTTTTTAACCTCAAAATAGTCTCTGGCGGCTTTTCCTACAGCCTCACAGTGCTCTTTCGGACTATATACCCCCATTCTCCAGTTGTCCATATGAGCTTCCTGCAGGATAGATACAAAATGGGAAGCTTCATTAAGAGGGATCATTTTGTGATCAGTCTTTATCATTGCCTGCATTTCCACCATTTCAGGCATCTTCGGAATATCTACAAGCACATACTCAGGATCAATTCCTGCTAGCTCTGCAATCTCTTTTTCTACCCTTCGGATCCGGTCGCGATGTCTGAGTACGGCTTTTCCTACATCTACCAGGCCTACGTATAGTGCCCGCTTATAGAGTTTACGGGCATCCAGCAGCCGTGAAAGTTCTCCTGCATATCCGGTTGCTCTTCTCATGGACGCAACAAGGTCTATATCATCCATCTGCCTGAGCTTGAACGGATCAAGCTCATTATTTTCTATCATGTACTCCACCGATCTGGAACACATAGCTTCCGAGATCCTGGTTACGTGATGATAGTATACAGACGCGTTCATCCAGAAACGTGAGACCAGTAGAGATTCGGCAGCTTTCAATCCTCCGTAGTCTACAACGAGTCTATCCTCATAAAAATTCATCTGATTTATCAGGCGGTTGTAATCTACGACCCCGAATGCTACGCCTGTGTAATGGGCGTCTCGAACAAGATAGTCCATTCGATCCACGTCAATCTCACTGCTAAGGATCTGCCCCAGAGAGGTTTCTCCTTTTATGTGCTTTACAAGGTTTCCTGGAGAAATTCCATATTTGCTCAAAACTTCCTTTATTTCTCCCTTTCCCAGGATTTCTTTTACATCATCGTGCCTGCGCCGCGTGTATTTGTCAATAACATTCTCGGTAACATGAGAAAAAGGTCCGTGCCCTACATCGTGCAGAAGAGCAGCAGCTTTTATTTCGGTTTTCCTATCCTCTTCAATCGAATCGAGACTTCTAGTTAGCATGGAGGCAAGATGCATTGTTCCAAGCGAGTGTTCAAAACGAGAATGATTAGCTCCCGGGTAAACGAGGTTTGAAAACCCAAGCTGTCTGACCCTTCTTAGGCGCTGCATCTGAGGGATGGAAAGAAGATCCTGAACTAAGTCATCCAGCTCTATATAACCATGTACAGGATCAAGGACAACCTTCATTATTCTTTAGACAGATCTCATTATATATTGTTGTTACTATTACTCAGGTACTGTAGATTTTGCAGAAATACCGTTACCCGAAAGTTTAATAGAAAGCCGGAAAAGGTATTATCATGATTATATTTTCAGGCGGCACCGGAACTCCAAAACTCCTTGATGGCCTCAAGGAGATCCTCCCAACGGAGGAACTGACCGTTGTTGTAAATACTGCCGAAGACCTCTGGGTTTCGGGAAATCTGATTTGTCCTGACTTGGATACAGTGCTCTATCTGTTATCAGGTCAGATCGATCGGAATAGATGGTGGGGCATAAAAGACGACACATTTCTGACTTATGAGCGTATGCAGAAACTGGGTGTCACGGAGAGCATGAAGCTTGGGGACTGTGACAGAGCAACCCATATCATCCGCTCTAATTTTATACGAAGTGGAATCTCTCTTACAGACGCGACTTTAGAGCTTGCTTCCCTTTTCGGAATTGATGCAAAGATTCTGCCCATGTCTGATGATCCTGTTTCCACTTATATAGAAACCCCTGAAGCGATTCTGCATTTTCAGGATTTCTGGATCGGAAAGCATGGAGAACCCGAAGTGTTGGATGTTAACATAACGGGAATTTCCGAAGCTTCAATTTCTCCAAAGGTGCTCGAAGCCCTGGAAAATGACGATAACGTCCTAATAGGTCCAAGTAACCCTATTACGAGTATAGGGCCTATCATTTCTCTTCCAGGCATGAAAAATCTGCTGCAAAAGAAAAAAGTCGTGGCAATCAGTCCAATAATTGGCAATGCCCCTGTAAGCGGGCCTGCCGGAAAATTGATGCAGGCGTCGGGGCTTGAGGTCTCTTCAATGGGGGTTGCGGAATATTATCAGGATTTCTTGGATGTCTTTGTTTTCGATGAACGAGATCAGGCGGATGAATTCGCATTTGAGAAAATTGGATGCCATGCTACCCGTGCTGACACCCTGATGACTTCAACTGAAAAAAGCAAGGAACTGGCAGAATTAGTAGTAGGGCTGTTTGATACTATTGTCTGTCCTTAATTTTCACTAATCTCTTTTTCTAGCTTATGCCAAAATTTTGAGGTCAAAAACTTGATTGACAAAAGTTATTGATAATAGTTGATTGACAATTAGGGACATGAGTTCCAAAGAAATAAAATTTTAAATAATCAAGTTTTTACTTTTTGATCCGCTATATAAACTATAAAATATAAAATTAATTATCGTCGAGTTATATAGAACGGAAGAGCAGGTGTCCTGAACCTCCAAGCTCCTATTAAACTTGGAGGTTCAGGTATGCTAATTATTCTAATGAATCTGTTACCAAATGTCAAATTCTTCTGACCAGTTTACAGGTTCTCGATTGACCACTCTTTTGCGGCTCTGACCCACATTTTAAGCCTGTCAGAAGTGCTGAGAGGGGGAGTTCCACAACCAAGCATACTTCCCTTTGCTCCACCATCAAGGGCTTTCCTAACTGCTCCTGTGATCTGTTCTTCTGTACCTTCAATCATAAGAAGTGGGGTCACGTTCCCAACCACTGGTACTTTACCTGCAAGTTTTGTTGCTTCATTCATCTTGACTGCCTGCTCTATACTGAGACAGTTTGCTCCAGTGGAGGCCATACCCTCAATAATTGGCAGTGTTTGCCCACAGATATGCAGTTCCCAGGGACACCCCAGAGAATGGATGAAATCTCCAAGTTCCTTTGTCGCAGGAACTGCCACGTTGTAATAAAACTGTGGCATAACAAGACTAGGAGACGCAGAGGCATCTGAGTAATAAAGCACATCTGCTCCTGCCTCGATACAGGCCCTCGCATAAATTTTGTTTATCTGGAGGGCGGTAGAGATCCATTCCTGTATTTCTTTCATCTTCTTTTCCTGTTTCAAGCATTTTAAACTGAGCACAGGAAGTTTTTCTACTCCCATAAGATTTCCCGCCAAAGTGACAGGAGCTACAAGAAAAGAGCAAATCGCTGCATCAGGAAATTTTTCTTTTGCAAGTTTTATGGCTTCAATTGTAGTCTGGACATATCTGTCTTCAAGAAAGTGTTCATAATTTACATCTTCAGGTTTTTCAAAGGCACTTCTGACTGAAGGCTGTATATCAATTGCTCCCATGTTAACTTCAAGTCCAAGGGCAATAGATTCTATAAACATGCCAAAGGGCACAACAATATTATCAATCCCTGCATCCTTATGCATCAGGCTTGCAACACTTACCATCATTTCAGCATTCCTGTGATATTCAGGCCACGTTACTCCACTCTTTTGTATGTATTCTACTACCATTGCAGATCCTGAAATTACCGGAATTCTATCCACAGGTTCTCTGTTAAGCATTGCAAGAACTCTTTCTCTAGATGTCATTTCCTCCATTATATTTCCAACTCCCCTATTATATATCATGTCTTTATTTCAAAAAAAAGACAAATCCATTTTATTTACATTTATACCTATATACTTTTTAATTTACTAATAATTTCTTATGTTTATTTTATTTTGTATTCTATATAATTATCATAAAGGCCAATTGATTTTGATTTTATCCCATCCTATTCTCTATTTATTTTCCTTTCACCTTTTCACTTCGTGCATAGCATTTTTATATTCACACTGTTAACAAAATCCAAAAGTTTTATTTAATACTTTTATTATACTTTGTAATATTATTACTTACTAAGTTTGATCTTTATCTTACCAATTAAGCACTATTTTTTAGTAAGTGCTATTTTTACGGTTAGATAATGAAGAAATCGGTTTAATGATTAGTGGAGGAAAAATCATGATAGGAGAAGGCGTGATGAATATAAAGAGAATCAAAGCGAAATTCATTTATCTTGTCTTCCTGACAGCCCTCATTCTTTCCCTTTGTCCTATTCCAGGGGCGGCAGCCGAAATTGATAATTGTGGCTTAATGACTCAGGTCTTTGCTGCAGCCGAAGCAGATCTTGGAGCTGTTGGACCAGAAAATACACTTATTATTACGGATATAGGCTCTCCTGCAGAGTCTTATGTTTTCCTGGATGAATTCTATTCGGAGTTTTATGAGAGAGATCTTCTGTACACAAAAAATCTCCTTGTTGTCCAGAACTCAAGGAATAGTCCTTTATGGTTTGCGTTCTTCGATAAATGCAGCGGGAACTGTACTTATATCGAGGTCTCTTATGAAAACAAAAGCGAAATCAGTTATAAGGTGACGGAAAATATAAACTTTGATACACTTTCGAAAACTCCGAAATCGAGAGCTGCATGGAATGAAAAGGTAAATGCAACAGTATTTGATGGGCGCGAATTTGCCATTCTTACAATTTCGAATGGCTGGTCTACCGGAAAGCTCGATTATGAGCTTATGCAGTGCCTTGAGCTGCACAATCATTTCTGTCCGGGAGTTTCGAGCGGTCACGTGCTTGCAAACTGGATGGAAGAAAACTACCCTCTTGAGGAAGGCGTAAGTTATACGGTTTTCTCCTGCCCTAACTGGTGCAAAGAAGATGTTTTCTTAAAGCGTTGGGACGCGACTCCGGGCAAAGGAGGTATCTGGGTATCTTCATTGACGGATGACGAAAAAGAAGCTCTTGGAGGTTCTCCTGCAGGTATTTTCGTGGTCACAGATAAAAATGCCGGAACTATGAAAGCAGTAGTTCTAGGATTTAACTTTGACGTTGTCAATGCGAACTCCGGTGCAAAAGCCGATGATCCAGGATGGGTCTCGAAATATTTAGCTGATCTCTGGCTTATGGACAAGGAAAACTGGGATACAGAAGGACTTGTTTCGGTAATTGCAGTTTTTGACATTGATGCCGATACCCTGGCTGAAATGAAACAGGCGAATAATAACCCTTATGTAGTCCTAGGACTGCTTGATCCTGCAGGTCGTACTAATCTCTTGAAAATTGGAGCTGATGGAACAGGCAACTTAACTAACGGATCTAAACCCGCGCAAAAAATTTGATGTCCTAAAACTAGGAGCTTCTGACAATTCTTTAACTTCTTTTTCCCTTCCTTTTTTATTTTTTTATTCGCGGCTCCCTTTTACCTTTGGTATTTTTGTCTCTCAATTCAACTCTCTGAATTTCCTTATCTATATCTTTAGACTTGTTAACATTAACACAATTACTTCTTCAATCCCCTTCTGTTGCATGTGCACACAGGGACTGGAAAACCAAAGGTATATAATATTTTGACATTTTTCTGGTGTCAGTTTACTCTCTTCCTGGAGTATTCAGGCCTTAAGCTTTCTGAAAAGGAATTAAATGTATGTGAATTACATTATGTGAATTACATTAATACTATAGAATTCTTTATTACCTGAACAGGATTCCTTATTAATAGAACAGGACTCTTTATTATACAATATAATTCTTAATACCGGAAATATCGCAACGGCCAAAAAAAGAGTTAATACCATGCTTGAAAAACTAAAAACCTCACTCATTAATTCTCCTGTGATCAAGCGAGGAGAATATAATTACTTTATCCATCCTATCTCTGATGGTGTACCATCCATAGACCCCCATATGGTTGAAGAGATCGCCGAATATATTCTCCAGATTACCGATATTAAAAAAGTTGACACTATTCTTACCATAGAAGCTATGGGTATTCCTGTAGCAAATGCCCTTTCTCTGAAAACAGGAATTCCTTTGACTATTGTTCGAAAGCGGCCTTATTTCCTTGAAGGAGAAGTGGAACTGTCTCAGAGTACAGGGTACTCGAAAGGAGCTCTCTACATAAACGGGCTCAAGAAAGGGGACAGAGTAATTATCGTGGATGATGTCATCAGTACTGGCGGGACGCTGATAGCACTCGTAAAAGCCCTAAAAACTATGGGTGTGGAAATTCTGGACGTTATTTCTGTTATCGGAAGAGGGGACGGCTATTTACAAATAAAGGAGCTCGGAGTTGAGCCCAAAATTCTCGTTACTATCGACGTGAGCGAGAAAGGTGTGGAGATCAAGAATGTCTTTGGGAATGAGTGACGCTTTTGACTTAAGGCCTGAATATATTATCAGTGTAATAGATAAACTGGGCGCAAAAACCGTAGGCTTTCAGTTTCCTGAGGGGCTTAAAAGAAAAAGTCCGGAGCTCGCAAAAATAGTTGAAAAAGCTACCGGGGCTGAGATTATCATCTCTGGAGACCCATGTTTTGGGGCGTGCGATTTAGATAAAACCCTGCTAGAAAAGGTTGATATTCTTTTCCACTTCGGGCACGCTGAGCTTGAGGATACGAAGCTTTCCGAAAAGGTCTATTTCATAGAAACGCGTTCTGCAGTTGACATTCGGCCGGTTGTTGAAAAGGCAGCATCTGAACTTAAAGGGCAGATTATAGGGCTAATTACTACGGTCCAGCATGTACATAAACTTCCTGAAGCCTGTGCTGTCTTGGAGGCAAATGGAAAGACCTGCATAATCGGGCATGGGGATTCTAGGCTTGCATATCCAGGCCAGGTACTCGGCTGCAATTTTTCGGTAGCAAGGGCTGAGGTCTGTGACGAATACCTGTATATCGGAAGCGGAGATTTCCATCCTTTAGGAGTATCCCTTTCCACAAAAAAAAGGGTTCTTGCAGCTGATCCTTTTTCCGGAGACGTTCGCGAGGTAGATCCTTCAAGAATCCTTCGCCAGCGGAGTGCAGTAATTGCAAAGTCCCTTGATGCGGAAGTTTTTGGGATAATCGTCTCAAGCAAAAACGGGCAGGAAAGAATGAATCTGGCTTTCTCCTTGAAAGCGCTTGCAAAAAAGCACGGAAAAGAGGCATACCTTATTCTGATTGATCTTGTAACTCCAGATCAGCTTCTTCAGTTCAAGGTAGATGCTTTCGTGAATACTGCCTGCCCTAGGCTTGCAATCGATGAAGTTGGGCGTTTTCCCTCTCCTATGCTTACTCCTCAGGAGTTTGAGATCGTGCTTGGAGAAAGAGACTGGGAAAAGCTTGTGCTGGACGAAATTACCGAAGAACCAGTGTAATTTTTTACGGTTGGAAATGTCCAGGTAATAAGTTTAGATCTAGATGCCAAATCAAAATATATAAATAAAGAATTAAAATATATATAAATAGGGAATTTAAGTCGAGGAAATGAAACAGAGAAAACTTGAGATGCTGCTTGAAGAATTGGAAAACTTCTCCAATCCTGAACTTGAGCTGGAGCAGTACCAGACACCTCCTCTTCTAGCTGCGGAAATTCTTCACTTTGCTTATATGCAGGGAGATCTTGATGAATCGGTGCAGGATCTGGGCTGCGGTACTGGAATCCTTGCAATAGGGGCGAAGCTTCTAGGAGCCAGAACGGTTGTGGGGTATGATACGGATTCAAAAGCACTTGAGACCGCACAAAAAAATGCCCAAAAACTTGGAGTAGAGGTCGAGTTCGTGTTATCAGACATTGCCGACGTTAAAGGGCATGTAAAAACGACGGTTATGAATCCCCCTTTCGGGGCAAGAGTGAAAGGCAGAGACAGGCCTTTCCTTTCGTCAGCGTTAAGAACAAGTGAAGTGATATATTCAATTCACAACCGCGGAAGCCTTGCTTTTATCCAAAAGTTCATTAAGCCTGCAATCATTACACACTCCTACGTTGCGAAATTCCCTATAAAACGAACCTTCAATTTCCATAAAAAAGAACGAGAGGTTATTGAAGTAGAGATCTACAGGATTAAGGTCTCTGAATAATTCAGACGCAGGTACTGTTATAAGGTATCAGACTTTATAGAGACAGTGTCAGGATTTTACCTCTAAAGGCGAACTATGACACTGATTATAATTAGTATGCCTGTGTTTTACCAAACCATACGGTGCGTCAATAGGGGCAAAAGTGACAGATAATACGAATGTGATAATCTATCTCATCTATTGAGGTTAGTTATCTGTCAATTGAGTGTGTTAATATCAGATTGAATTGCTACAGTATCTTATTGAATGGCTACAGTATTCCATATCATTGATAGTTGCTGTGATTACGATTTATATCGACTACTAAAGATAGTCCAAATGAGGGATCATGATTAGAATTCGAAAAAGTAAAACTACAAGAAAAAAATTGACTGGCCCGAGTGAAGGAAAGCCAGTTGCCGAAAAGGTGACTCAAATTGCTTCAGAAAGCAGGGATCAATTCAAAGGTCAGTCAAGAGATCAGTTTAAGGCCCAGCCCAGGGAACAGGCTGTTAAAAGTCAACCGAGGGAACAGTCTAGGGATCAATATAAGAGCCAATCAAGAGAACGATTCAGGGGACATCCCAGAGACCAGTTTAAAGGGCAGTCCAGGGAGCAGTCAAAGGACCAGTTCAGGGGAGACCAGGGCAAAAAAAGAAGGTTCCCTTATCAGAAAAAAGGCTCAAGGGAAAGGTCGGACATGCCTGAATCCAGGACTCCTTACGAAGTCGAGACTCCAGAAGAAGAACTTGAGAAAGGTGATTTTGTGCTTCCTGGAGAGCTTGTTGGAACGACTGAGGAGTTCAAGTCCGGGGAAGGAACAACAGTGTCTGCCGGAGATATTTACTCTACAGCTACCGGAATAGTAATTATTGATAGGAAAGCAAGAGTAGTCTCGGTCAGGCCAAGCACGATAACTCCGAATATTCTTAAAGTAGGGGATATTGTCTATGGAAAGATAACTGACGTGCGCGAATCCGGAGCAATGGTAGAAGTTGCAAGAATAGAAGGCAAAGAAGACAGGGAAATTGTCAATGTGCGGTCTGGAGACGTCCACGTGTCAAATGTGCGGGACTCTTACGTTAAGAGACTTTCAGATGAGTTCAGGCACTTTGATATAATCAGGGCCAGGGTTATTGATACTGAAAGAATGCGCCTGACAACAGCTGAAGATTCCCTTGGAGTTGTAAAAGCTTACTGTTCAAATTGCAGAGGAGAACTTGTGCTCGAAGGGAAAAAGCTTAAATGTCCTGTATGCAATATGACCGAAACTCGCAAAATCTCAACCGAGTACGGGAAAGGGATCCAGTAATTTCTTTCTCCTACAGGCATGGACTTCTGCACAGTAAATTATCAGTAGATTACATTACTTACCATTTACAGGTGGTCACCAATGCAACTGAATATTCTTTCCAAAACAGACAATGAGCTTGAAGTCGAGTTCAAAGGCGAGACACATACCCTTCTAAATCTGCTCAAGGATCTTCTGATTAAAGACGAAAGGGTTGAGATTGCCTTCTATGATATGAAATACGTAAGTATCAGTGACCCGATCCTTTACATCAAAACCGATGGTACAAACCCTATTGAGGTCTTAAAGGACGCTGCTTCGAAAATAATTGCTCAGTGCGACGAGTTTACTGATGTATTTAACAAGGCAGTAAACGCTTGAAATAGCTGAAAAATGGTCGCATAACGTCTTTTTAAAGGCGTTTTGCTTTCTTTTCCGGTAAATCCGGAATCTTTCCAGCAGGGGGCTCTTGATATTTATTAAGGAGCCTTTGCTATCTTCAAATATCATAGATTTTGGAATACTTTTTTATGAATCTATGCGTATCCAGAGTAAATAAAAAATCTTAACGCGGAATTAGGGTAAAAGCATTAAACTGGATTGAATAATTCAGATTTTTTTATTTCAAAGATTATTTCCTGCATTTGCAAGTTAAAAATTATAAACTAATCTGTAACTAATGTTGAGGTTAATCTGTAACTAATACTGATGTATGAAAGATAACTTGAGGTATGAAATAAAATGAAACTTGATGACTCATCCCTTCAGAAGTTCGGTTTTATAAAAAGAGAGACCCTTGGCAGCATAAACATCGATCCTCTTCAAACAGGCGGATGTTTGACCGAGGCTGCAAAACAGGCTCTTGTAGAATGGGGAGACGGGTACTCTGTATGCGATTTTTGCGGAGGAGTTCTGGACCAAATAAAAAAACCTCCAATTTATGATTTCGTACATAACGCCCTTCCAGAGTTTCTTGGCTGTGATGAAGCAAGGGTTACAAATGGGGCTCGGGAGTCCAAGTTTGCTGTCATGCATTCTATTGGCAAGCCGGGTGACTGGATTGTGCTTGACGGGCTTGCCCATTACTCTTCATACGTTGCAGCCGAAAGAGCCGGCCTGAATATCAAAACCGTACCGCGTTCAGGCAGTCCCGATTATTACCTCGACCCTGAAGGGTATGCCACAGCAATCGAAGAGGTTACAAAGGAAAGTGGAAAACCGCCTGCGCTTGCACTTGTAACATATCCTGACGGAAGCTATGGAAACCTGCCAGATGCAGGAAAGATAGCGTCGGTCTGCCATGAATACGATGTCCCCCTCCTTCTGAATGGCGCATATGCAGTCGGAAGAATGCCGGTATCTGCAAAAGAAATCGGTGCCGACTTTATTGTAGGCAGCGGGCATAAATCGATGGCTGCGTCAGGGCCTATCGGAGTGCTTGGCGTAAGTGATGAATATGCTCCTCTTGTGTTCAGAAAATCCAAACACAACAAGGTAAAAGAAGTTGAACTTCTGGGGTGCACTGCAAGGGGCGCTACAGTTATGACCCTTATCGCATCTTTCCCGGATGTTGTAAAGCGCATTCGGAACTGGGACCAGGAAGTCGAAAATGCCCGCTGGTTTTCGGCAAGGCTAGAGGAAATGGGCTTTATCCAGCGTGGGCAAAAACCCCATTCTCATGACCTTATGTTCTTCGAAGCCCCTCGTTTCTATGAGATTTCCGAGAAGGTCAAGAACGGAAGATACTTCCTCTACAAGGAGCTCAAAGCCCGCAATGTTCACGGCATTAAGTCAGGGCTCACCAAATATTTCAAACTTAGCACTTTCGGGCTTGGTAGAGATAAACTTGAAGCTGTCGTGGATTCCTTTGAGGATATTCTGAAAAAATATGAGGATATTTAAGGTTGTTTAAACCGTCGATATTTTACGTCCGGGAGAACTCAATCAGACTCATGACTCTGATTCTGAATCTCCCCTTGCCTTTTAAAACAGATAAATTCAAAGATTCAAGATTCCAGAGGATAAGTATGAAAAAAAATGTGCAAAAAATGCATTCGGAATATCTGCCAAATTTATTCACAGAGTCCGTGTACTTTTACTGAGTCCAAGTACCTTTACTTTTTCAGTTCCACATTTTCCACATATCCTTCTCCTCTAGGAGTCAGGACATAATACACAATTCCTTCACTTTCCTCTTTTTCAATACATAGAGTACTTTCTAGCATATTAAGGTTGTAACTCGCCTGGGAATCCGTGAGCTTGAGTTCGGTCTTAATTTCCTCCAGCGATTTTTTCTGCTCTACCAGGGCTTTGAGGATGTTTCTACGTACAGGGTTTTGCAGGGCATTAAGACAGGCCTTGTGGTCTTCGGTCATATCCTCTTTCATTTTACCTTCGCGCTTCATCTTTGAGACCCATTCTTCTTTTCTTTTAGCAGCTTCTTCAGGAGTCATATTTAATCATTAATATATTGTTCTCAGTATCTAAATAATTTTGTGAAAAGTAAAACTCGCAATCTCTTGCTGCTGGTTCAGTTAAACCTTTAACTGTCCAAAGATAAATTTTATCATAGTAGGCTATTGTGCATTATTAAATCCCCAGGCAGCTTACGCCCTATGATGAGTTAAATATCATGAATTCTCTAGTTATTATGAGAATTCGATTATTGTGGAGGGGTATGTTTGGAAGACAATAATGGAGATATGTTTAAGTATAAACTTGGTAAGTGGGTTCTAAGCATAGATGAATGTGCCTTTATGAATCTCATGGATCTTGGCAAGAATAAATCTATGCGCCAATATCTGATCGAGTCAATTGATAATTGGGTAAACAAGAAAGAGCCACTTATGACAGATGAATTTATTTCAGAAATGTGCGACTTTATTAAAAACGAAAATGAAGTTCTTTACGACCTTTTGGTGAAGAAGTGCGCTCTAAAAGGAATAAGTGTAGGTGAAGGTATATTTGAATCACTGAGCCTTTTGAGTTGTGGAATGATAAGTGCGCAGGAGTGCAGACAGTATGGAGATGACTTCTCTGAAGTATGATGATCATATTTTTGACTTTCTAGATTTTATAGGGAATAGGACTTAAGCAGTTGAATAGAGAAATCAATAACATCAAAATCTTCTACTGTCTAAAACGCGAATTTGACCACAACATCTATTACGCTTAATTTTATACTTCAGCATAACCCAAATACTCGTGTAAATAAGGGTTGTGATAAGGGTTAATTCAGGTGCAGCAGTGAGATCCAATAGCGGAATCCCGCAATGAAACTTACCTGCTACTCACCTGTCTTTAATTCTTTGGTAAATTCTTTTTTGAAATGTTTCCCGATTTTTGCTGAAGAACTTTCTTACTTGAAATCTTTCAGGGCTTCAAAATCGAGGGTTGCAAAGTAATCCTCAATTGTCTCGGCTCTCCGGATCTGCACAACGCTTCCGTCCTTTCTAAGAAGGAGTTCGGCAGAACGTAGTTTTCCGTTATAATTGAAGCCCATGGCGTGTCCGTGAGCTCCTGTATCGTGGATTACAAGGATATCTCCTATTTCAATTTCCGGAAGCGGTCTGTCGATAGCGAACTTGTCATTGTTTTCGCAGAGGGAGCCGGTAACGTCGTATTTATGGGCAGGGGCTTCGTTTTCCTTTCCGAGCACGGTTATATGGTGATAAGCCCCGTAAATGCCCGGCCGCATCAGGTTTGCCATACAGGAGTCCATTCCAACATAGTCTTTGTAGGTATGCTTGAGATGCCTAACCTGGGAAATCAGGTAGCCATAGGGGCCTGTGATTACACGGCCACATTCTAGGAATACTTTGAGCGGATAAAGCCCGTTGGCTGTTATTGTGGCTTCATAAGCTTCTTTGACTCCTTTTGCCACGGCTTCGAAGGAGACAGGTTCCTCTTCAGGCCTGTAGGGTATGCCTATGCCTCCACCGAGGTTAACAAATTCGAACTTTATGTTGAGTTCTTTTGAGATTTCAACTATAAGTTCAAAGAGAATTCTTGCGGTTTCCACAAAGTAATCAGCATTTAGTTCATTCGAGGCCACCATCGTGTGCATTCCAAAACGCTTTACTCCCTTGTCCCTGAGTATGCGATAACCTTCAAAAAGTTGGTCTCTAGTGAAGCCGTACTTTGCCTCTTCAGGCTTTCCTATAATGGCATTTCCTTCTTTAAGGGGGCCAGGATTGTATCTGAAACAAACAATTTCAGGAAGTCCGGCATACTTTTCAAGATAGTCAATATGGCTTATGTCATCAAGGTTTATGTATGCTCCAAGCTCTTTTGCCTTTAAAAATTCTTCAGAGGGGGTATCGTTTGAGCTGAACATTATGTCCTCCCCGGTCATTCCTGCTTTTTCGGCAAGAATTAACTCCGGCAAAGAGCTACAATCCGTACCGAAGCCCACATCTTTGAGAATTTTGAGAATAAAGGGATTTGGAAGGGCTTTTACTGCAAAGAACTCTTTAAATCCAGGTACTTCCTTGAAGGCTGCCTTCATTCTCTCTGCATTTTCCAGAATGGCTTTTTCATCGTAGATATGAAACGGGGTAGGATACTTTTTTATTATTTCCAGAATTTCCTCTTTCGTGAAGGGAAGGTCCTTTGAAACCATATTATTACCTTTTATCGATTTTTTTAATGGGGTTTGTATCAATTTGAACTTTTACTCCTTTATTAGTCTTTCTGCCCCGAGTCCCGTCACCCGAGTCCCGTCACCCAAGTCCCGTCTCGGGAGGACGGTGCCCTTTTCGCTCACCTCGTTCGCTCAAGAGGGCTGAATTACGGGCAAGAAAGGCTATATCTTCAATTCACTCCGGACGGCTGATTTAAAAAGTTTAATCGAAAACCCTTCCGACGGCGTGGTCAAGCGGCGCAACGGTTGTGGCACAACCCTTTTCAAAAAAGGCTTGACCGAAAACACCAAGCAATGGCGTGATCATCCGACGCTACAGTTGCGGCGCAGGCCAGTCACTGGCTGGGTCTATGTTTTTTGAAAACTTCTTTAAGCTTGGGGTAGGGGTAGGTATTAACAACGTCTTCTTTCTCGAGCCAGCCACGCCGCGCCTGTCCGAGTCCATATCGCATTAGAGCAAGACCCTCAGTAGAATGGCTGTCTGTAGATATACAGAATTTAAGGCCAAAGTTCTTTGCACGCAGGATCAGCTCATCATTAAGGTCAAGCCTTGAAGGCTGGCTGTTGATCTCAATCACTTTTCCGTTTGCAGCGGCAGTTTCAAAAACCTTTTCAAAATTGACGGCATAAGCCTCTCTTTTCCCAAACAGCCTACCTGAAGGATGGGCAAAGATATCAAGATACCTGTTCTCCAGGGCCGTAATAATTCTTTCAGTCATTTTCCTCTCAGGTAATGCAAAACCGGAGTGTACGGCTCCTACCACAACATCGAGTTCTTTGAGAATTTCATCCGGATAGTCCAGGCTTCCATCTCTCAGGATATCAACTTCCGATCCTTTGAGAATTTTTATCTTGAATTGTTTTGAGAGTTCGCCAATTTCTTCCCACTGGTCTTTTAATTTTTCGATTTCCAGGCCGTTTGCGACTTTCTGGGAGCGGGAATGATCGGTTACTGCGATATACTCATAACCAAGAGCCTCTGCTTTTTCAATCATGGTTTTAAGGCTGTCTCTTCCCTCACTGTATTCTGTATGCATATGGAGATCTCCCCTGAGATCGCCTGCTTCTATCAGTTTGGGCAGGGAATTTTTTGCAGCGGCTTTAATCTCTCCCCGGTTTTCCCGGAGCTCGGGTGGGATGTAGGCAAGGCCAAGTTTTTCATAAATTTCTTCTTCACTGCTGCCTGCAATCTGTTTCCCGGATTCTTTTAAGTACAGCCCATATTCCGAAAGTTTGTAACCGTTTTTGATGGCAACATTTCTAAGTTCTATATTATGTTCCTTTGAGCCCGTAAAATACTGAAGAGATGCTCCGTAGCTTTCAGGCGGGACTACTCTCAGGTCAATAGCTATCCCTTCTCTCAGAATCACACTGCTTTTTGTGCTTCCTTTTAAGATCACCTGCTCGACATCCGGAAGGGAGACAAAACAATTCATTACCTTCAAGGCCTCTCCTTTATCGGCTTCTGCCAGGATATCGATATCCCCTATTGTCTCTTTCAACCTGCGAAGCGAGCCAGTGTAGATTATCTTCGAGAGGTCGATTTTAGAGCCTGTACTCCCACACTGGTCTTTTAAAGCGGATATGACCTCATCTGCGAGTGGAAGCGCTTTTCCGAGAGCTATCCGAACATGGCTTTTTTCATACTGTTCAATTGCTCTTGCCAGATTTTCTTCACTTTTTTCTCCGAAGCCTTCGAGCCTCCTAAGTCTGTGGGTGTCAATCGCATTTTTAAGGTCTGAGAGCGTCCTTATCCCAAGGGCATCGGCAAGCTTTTTCATCTTCTTTGCCCCAAGTCCCCGAATTTCCATCAATTCCACAGTGCCTGAAGGAGCTTTCCCTTTAAGATTTTCAAATTTCTCCACCTTGCCTGTTTCCAGATACTCGGCAATGTGATCGGCAATTGACTCCCCGATGCCTGGAATCTCTGTCAGCCCGGCTTTTCCTTTTTTGGCATAGATTTTTTCGATGTCTTCCCCAAGATTTTCTATCATCTGAGCAGCTTTCCGATAAGCCCGTGGTTTCCACTCAACCTGCTGGTACTCTAGAATATCGGCAGCCTCATAAAATAACTCAGCAATCTCGCGATTTCTCAATTGCTTCCCCCTGCCCCTTATTTCTTTTCCCTTATTTTCTTTTTAAGTTTCTTCTTTCTCTCTTTTCCTTCCACAAGTCATCAAACGCCTTTACCTTCCTTCAAATCCCTGACTTCTCTAAGTGTGGTGACATCATAAGGCCCTTTATCATATCTTATGCGTAAAAAGCGAGGAAAGCGTAGAGCAAGTCCTGTTTCTCCTTCTTCCTGTCCGGCAGTGTGGCCTGGGCTTTCCGTTATTTCCGAACCAAGTACTTCAATCATTACAGCAGGCTCAACGAAGATATCCGGAAGCATTCTACTTTTTATGAATACATCTTTCGGGGCCTCGGCAATAATATGCTCTGAAAGCAGGCTATCGATTTCTTTCGCATCCGTTTCTGTGAACCCGGTTCCTACTTTTGTAAAAGTTTCAAAACGCTGTTCTTCTTCATTAAGAATTGCACAGAGGAGTGACCCAAATGAGCCTTTCCTTTTTCCCCGGCCATAATATTTTCCTACAACTACAAGGTCAAAGGTCTCTCTCATTCCTCCAGCATATTCTTCTTTCCATTTGAGCCAGAGCCAGCTCCGTTTTCCTGCCTCGTAAACCGAGTTCCTGTCCATAGATTTGATTATAACTCCTTCGAGTCTCTTTTCCAGAGCCTCATTGAAAAAGTCCTCGATTTCTTCCAGATTATCCGTAATAATTCTTCTAGTCAGGCGAAGAATTTCCGATTCCTTTACATGTTCTTCAAGGAGAGCTCGTCTTTCCGGATAAGATTTCTTCAGGAGCGAATTTCCTTCAAGGTACAGGATATCAAAAAAGAATACGGCAACAGGGCAGATTTCAGTATATTTTTGAACCTCATATTTTCTACGCCTCTTCATCAGTCTCTGGAATGAATAAAATTCTTCAGTAGAGTCGTCGGCTTTCCTGCCTTCAACATATGCAAGGATTTCCCCATCAAGCACGATTTTCTCCGCTAGAATACCTTTCTTGACCGCTTCCACAAGATCGGGATACTGGGCAGTTATATCTTCAAGCCTTCGAGAAAAAGCTTTAATTTCTTCTCCGTTTTTATGGATCTGCACCCTTTCTCCATCATATTTTTCTTCGGCTGCTTTTTTTCCTGGGATTCTTTCTTCAAGCTCTTCAAAAGTTTCCACACGCTGCGCAAGCATTGACCTGACAGGCCGGCCCAGTTTTATCGAGAAGCGCCCAAGAGCTTTTGGACCGTATTCTGCAAGGGACTCTGCAAGCTCTCCTATATCAGTACAGACGCTGTAGCTTTCTTTGATCTTGACAGCATATTTTTTGTCCCCTGTAAAAGCAATAGAGAATGCCTCAAGCAAAAACTGGTCCCCAAACCCGAGCCTGAGCTTCCCAAGCACAATCCTGACTATGTATTTTCCTTCTTCAGGGCTGGCCCGCTGAAGGATACTGGAAAGCAGTCTGGTCTTTTCCTCCTGGCTGCCTTTTCCTGAGGCTTCTTTTATCTCTCTGAGACTTCCGAATACCTCATCAATTTCCAGCGACTTTTCTTCTCCCCGGTTTATCTCAAAGGCCACATCTCCAAGGTCTCCTGTCCTTGAATATCTTATTTTAACCTCCTCTTCGGAAATTCCATAAGCTCCGGCAATAGCTTTTAAAGCAAGCTTATCCCCTACTCCAAGTGCCGTATTCTCAAAGGCAGGGCCTATGCTCCCGAGAAAAAGGTATGAGCTGTCCTTTACTTCCTTCCCTTCAAGCCCCTAAAAAAATTTAGCAATTTTACTGACGATTTCCTTATGGGATGTTATTTTTTCAAGTTCCTCAAAAAGCTCCGCAAGCTTTATGAATCGAGCCATTACCCTCTCTCCGAAAAGAACGCTTTGAAATTTTTCTCTATACTATTTATTATATTCCCGGTCTTATCGCTTTGCACCCTCAAATTTCAGAAATAGAGTTTTTCCTTCTCTTAAAATGGGAGATCCAAGAGGAAGTTTACATTTAAGAGAATAACTTTAACTAAAAATATGAAGAATATAGCACGACTTTACGTACAACAACTGGAGTAATTACATGGAAAATATTAAAGAGTATTTTAAGAAAGATAATTTCGCTGCAATTTCAGGAATAAAACTTCTGGAAGTCTCCCCAGGATATGCAAAAGCCATCATGAATATAGAGGAAAAGCACCTTAATGCTCTGAAAACCGTTCAGGGAGGAGCAATATTTACCCTTGCAGATCTTACTTTTGCTGCAGCCTCAAATGCGTACGGCAATGTTGCTGTTGCTATCAATGCAAACATTTCTTTCGTAAAAGCCGCAACAGGCAAAGTCCTCACAGCCGAGGCAAAAGAAACCTCAATAAATCCCAAAATTTCAACATATACTGTAAACATAACTGACGATAAAGGAGATCTTGTAGCAATATTTCAGGGTATGGGCTACAGGAAAAAGATTTTACTTGAAGATCTTTCCAGAATTTAAAACAGCAGATATCTCTCAGCAGGAATGATAGGAGAGGTTTCAGTAGAGAGAATATCTAAGTAGAGAAGGCATCTAAGTAGGAAACCTAGCAAGAGAAGTGAATTTCCAGAAGGGAGTTCTATGAGCCTTTTTAAGATTTTGTTAAAAAATAATATTAAAAATTAAGAAGGCTCAAATAAAGATAAAATACCAGTATTTTAGAAAGAAATTAAAGCTTAAAACGAAATTTAAGTCTAAAAAAGTTAGGATATAAATAGAGTTTGGATTTAAGTCTGAATCTAAAAAGGGCTGATTTAAAAACGTATTCAATGCGACTGCCGGGATTCGAACCCGGGTTCTAAGCTTGGGAAGCTCAGGTCATAGCCACTAAACCACAGTCGCATAAAGATGTATAGAAGTGATGTGTATTCTTCTCATGCATCTTTTAGATATTAAAGGTTTCGGTAACGAAGAAGGAATGTCAAGGATGGCTGTTTTATGGGGAAAAGGTTAAATTCCTGCCAAGCTCCGCAGGCCCCGAATTTAACTATCAAAATCTTTTTGAACACCATAAACAATTTATTCCTAGGGTTTAAGTGGAAAAAGATGCATTGTTCTGGGATGCAGTTGTCAAAAGGGCTGCATAGGTTATTTCAGTCCTATTCTTGTTTATAGTGGTGTTTTTTTCTTTCTGCCGGTAGAGTTGACCTGCCTAGAGCATGGTTTTTCTTTAGCCTTTATTTCATCTCGTTGCTCTTCGACATGGTTATTTTCCTTAAGTTCAATCCGGAGATCATAAAAGCACGGAGTGAAATGAAATGGGAAAAATGATGTGATGGGATAAGCTGTTTGCGGTGTTCTATTTCATGTTTCTTTTCATAATGTTTATTGTATGCGGTCTCGATGTGGGAAAATTACGTGTTCCCAGCATCGGGATGGAGTTTTTGGTTGCTGGAGTAATATTTTCCGTTGTGGGCTGGGGGTTTTTAGTTTGGGCAATGGTCGAAAACAAGTTTTTTGAAACTGCAGTCCGCGTCCAAAAAGAGAAAGAACACAGGGTTATTTCCACAGGACCTTATGCCATTGTCCGACACCCTGGTTATGTCGGTATGATTCTGTTTTATGGCTGCGCTCCGTTCATCATTGATTCCCTTTACGGACTGATCCCTGCACTGTTAATTGCTGTAGCTTTTATTTTCCGCACATATTTCGAAGACAGTAATGCTCTACTAGGATCTTCCAGGATATAGAGAATACACAAAGAAGGTAAGATACCGTCTTGTGCCGTTTATCTGGTGAAGAATGAATCTGAAAACATCAAAATACGTAAAAAATGTGGTAGATAGCTCAAAAGAAGTTTTAGACAATGTTTATCTGAAAGCAAAAACTTGATTACAGACAATTTGAGGTAAGCATTAAATACGATTTTTCTTTGTTATTTCTACATATGCTACTCAATATCTGTCATATTACATATGATAAGCTCATTCACAATCAATTTTATTCTTAACTAGTGTAGTTCCATAACTATTTTCATGATCAATGATTCGATTAATTATTCAGAACATAACATTCATAGAGATAATCTCTAATTTTGGGATGAATTTTATAAATATATGACAGAATGATTACTTTTACTATGCCATCCGATCCTCAAAACCCAACTAGTCTCTATAGTTAATAGAGATTAATTATTTATAAGCTGATCATTTATTATATATCGAATTTATATTAAATTACTTTTTATTTAATTTAGTGCATGAGCGATCCGATGGTCAAGCTCGTAACGGGGGGTAAAGAATGAAAGTGAAATTAATAGTTTCTCTACTTGTACTGTGTCTAACATTGTCTGTTGTATCTGTACAAGCACAGACTGATACGGCCGAGAACATGAATAACGTGAATATGATTATGGCCGGAAATACAGCTGAAAACATTACATGTAACGTGACCGGAAATGCGGTTATGGTTGCTATGGACAATGTTACTGGAAGAACCGATAACATAACCGGAAGAATGGAGAACGTAACTGGAAGAATTGGAAATATGACCGGACCTGTGACATGTAATGTGACTGGAAAGGTCATTATAATCAGAGATATGGGTAATATGACCGAAAGCGCGATTATTATCGGTAAAATAGATAATATGCCCGGAAAAATGGTTATGTTCGGAAAGATGGATGCTGCAACTGCCAGAATGGGCGAAAGAATGGACAAAGCTGCAGGAATAGCTGGAAGAATGGATAACATGGCTGTGCTCATGGTTGGAAATGTGACTGGAACCATGACATGTGAAGCAGCCAGAAATATGGATAACATGACCGGAATTGCCCAAAGAGCAGAGAACATGACCGGAACCTCCGGAAGAGCGGAGAACATAAATGTACTCATGAATGGGAGTTTTACTGGGACCTTAAAATATGATCTGACTGAAAAAATGATTATAATCAGAAACATGGGTAGTATGGCCGAAGTGGCTGGAAAGATGTGTAATATCTCCGAAACAACCGGAAGAATGGGGAACATGTCCGCCCGCATGGAGAACATGACCGGAAGAATTGAAAATATGACCGGACGCATGGAGAACATGACCGGAAGAATGGGGAACATGACCGGAAGAATGGAGAATGTAACTGGAAGAACGGAAAACATGACTAGACCCATGGTATGTAACATGACCGGACGCATGGTTGTATTCATAGATATGGATAAGATGGCTTCAATGGCCGAAAGAATCGATAACATGGGAATAGCTGAAAAAATGAATTATATTCTCGAAACTGACGAAAATACTGCTATAATCGGAGACGCGGATAACCTAACTAGAACGGATGGAAAAATGGATAATATAACCGGAACTAGCGGGCAAACGGGTAATGTAGCTGGAAAGGTAATTATAATTCGAAATATGGGTGACACTACTCAAATAATAACTAAAAACATTACGTGCAACATTACTGAGAACGTGTCTACGGTCAGGAATATGGCGGCTGGAAATAGGTAATTTGACGTAACTGTTGACAGTAAAATGTTAGTAATGAAGTATGAGTAATGCATAGTATTATTTCGATTAGAAATTTCAGCTTAGAAGTAAGTTTCGATTAGAGATTTCAGCTTAAAAGTGAGGCTGCAAACTTGTAATTTTACAGTTTACAGTTCTTACTTATCTTTTTTCAACTATTTCCGGTATTCATTACATTATTTATGCATTTTTAATGTCTACAGTCAGTTAGAAATCAGAATGAAAATTTGACCGGAACCAAACTGGGACATGATTACGACTGGAAGATGGCAGGCAGTACCAAAGGTGAGGGAACATACTCATAAAAGAATTTATTTGAAAAATTGCTGACACGAATAGAAGTTTAGCTTAAAACAATCGTTTTTCCGGTTAAATATTTTGTTCCATGATTTTCCTTTATATTTCTTTGCAATTTTTTGCTATCAGTCCTTATCCTGTTTTTTATTCCCTGTCTGGTCTCTTGAGCAGCCGAACTAAGCCTGTAAAGGCTACAAGTGCCCATGTTCCTTCGAGAATTACAAAAGGCATGTAATCAATAAGAATTGATGCATAACACGAAAGCCCTGCTCCCACGACATTAAGAACTGCATAGGTTTTCGTATCCTGTCTCAGTATTTCAAATAGATTGAGAAAAAAGGCCAGCAGCAACAGAAGTACACCTGTTGAGCCTACAATTACCGAAAGTTCAATCATCTATAGACAATATATTTTTTACTTTTATATATTTTTGCATTATATCAGTTGACATACGGCTTTGTTCTGGATTTTTAGTTGTTTATACCTTTTTTGCCCTGATGCTGACCTTTTCTGTATAAACATAGCTATCACAGTAACTGCCATTGCAAGTGCAAGTATTTTCATTATATTAAATCTGAAGTCAGCGCCTATCATCACCGCATTTATTGAAACCAGCAAGAAGGCCAGATAACTAAGATTGTGAACTTGCTTTCAGTTCCTGTATTTCTTCCTGTATATCGCAATTCCGGCAACCAGAAGGAGCAGATAAAGAGCCGGACGCTCTCCTAATACAATATAAATATTTGTCGGAGAAATTGGGGAAAATATCTGAATGTCTCGCCCCTGTAATACAAAAGTCAGTGGGTGAATAAGAAATTAATAGGATTCCAATTCTAGCCAGATTGTGGTGGGCTTTTATAAAAGGCAGTCCTGATATTTTTCTCATTCTGGCCATGTACTCGGATGAGATCATTGCAAGGAACATCGTCAAATAAGCTAATGCTCCTGCAAATCGGCGTAGCATTACAATGGGTTCTTCAGGGGTTTGCAGAACAATATCAATTACAAACAAAATTATGAGTAGAATTATGCCATAAATTGGATAAAAATGTTTACTTAGAGCTCCTTTTTATACCCCTAAAGAACTATACTACCCTTTGCTCAATTATGAATATTACATACTTGTATTCTTAAAAAGCAAACATAGCCCGTTATTGTCCCCTTATCTCAGTGAGAGTAGCCCTAATACTTATTAGATCGCTCTAATCACATTAAAAATGAATCCTGTTTAAAATCTTCTTTTTCTATCATTTTTTAGGCAAAGACTCAGACAGACTTGCAGGTTATTACGTAATTCTAAACCCGTTTTTTGAACTTCATCTTTTGAATTATCAATTCAATTTCGAATATTGGATCAATCATGAAGGCTCTTTGGATTAAGCATAAATTGAGTTTTGAAATACGTTATTAACAAAAAGTAATACTAATCACAATAATAAAGTATGTAATTATAAAACCCCTTTAAAATAAACTACAAATTATATATTATTAAATATATCTTTTACATTAATAATGGTTTCTAATTTATATTTCTATATCTATTATATTCTTTGAGTATAATCTCCTGTTGTACGTACAATTTGTTGGGGTAACTTGAGATCATTTTCATCGGTATATATTTTTTTCAGCACTTAAACTGAGCGTAAAATTCGCTGTGTAAAATTTAATAGTACGTATCTTCCATCTATAAACTAGATAGATGGTTAACTGATAAAGTAATATTTGAATGCTGCAATTACCGACAAAAATGATTACCAACAGCTTTAAAGTCGTATCAAATTGGAGGAGTGTATACAAATGGGAATACTTAAAAGGACAATGAGTGCTTTAGTGCTGGTCTTTTTCGTAGCTTCACTGACAGCTACATCAGCCAGTGCAGGCATCTGGAATAATAAATGTGACTGCGACTGGAAGAATAAGTGTGACTGTGACTGGAAGAATAAGTGTGACTGCGACTGGAAGAATAAGTGTGACTGCCACAAGGATAAATGTGACTGCAAGAAAAAATGTAAATGTGACGACTTTGACTTCAATATCTTCTTCAAATACTTCTTCGGAGAGAGCTGCTTCTTCGGAGGAAATTGTAACTGGTTTGGCGACTGGTGATAACCAGGTTGGCATGATAAAGTGAAAACAAATGGTGACCCATTCGTAAAGCCTTGTATCGGATTGCAGGGACAGTAAATTCCTCAATTATTCAATCTAATATCTCTATGGGATATTTTTAACAGGACTTACGAGCTTAAGTAGTAATGAAGTCTCATGCGACTGGTTCTTCAGTTAAACTGCGTAATTCCTTTCTTGAAGCTGGCTCGCAGTTCTCGAAATTGGTTTACGAATGTGTCTAATTTCTTATTTTCTTAAATCTTATTATCTGGAGATACTTTATTTTGGAAGCTTTCTAAATCTCTGACTTTTAAATAACTTTGATCAAGGAGAAAATCTTGAAGTTTTCATTACCATTTATTAAATAACTTTAATTTCTTCCTGCTTTTTTTCGGTATTTTCCAATTGAAATATATTTGATTATAAGTAAAGTAACTTCTTCAGAACACTATTACCTACTCATTCTATGATTACTCTATACTCGTTCTATAACTGAAAAGGCTTTTATTCTCTCGATCTCTTAAACTACAATGAAGTAAAAATTATAAAATTAACCTTATATATTCTCTATTTGGGGGATAAGATGGATACAAATAAAGGTAAGCCGACTGAGAAAAGATCTTTTACAGAGGCAGAAAACCGCTTTACAGAAGAGAAGGGAAGAGGTACTAATTTTTTAGTCCCTTATGCACGGTCAAATATCGAAAAATGTATGTGTTCGCAGTGTCCGGTTCAGGCCGACAGTAAATGTGCTCAGGAAAAACTTCAGAGTTCAGGAAAGGAAATGGAAAATATGCCCGGAGGAGAAGTCCCAGATCCTGAGGACGTTCCAGGAATATACTGCTCCACAGGAAAAGCTACCTGTCAGGACCTTAATTTCGACAGACAATGCATTTGTGGTACCTGTGAAGTCTGGAAAGAGTATGGTCTCGAAGAGATAAATCCAAATAATCACTTCTGTCAGCACGGTAGAGCGACATAATTTGTTTAATATAAATCTTAAAATTAACTTTTAATTATTTTGTAAAGTAAGTTCTATATTTCTTAATTTCTTCTATTTTTTGATCTTTTTTAAGTTTTTATTTAAATAGCTTAATTTGGGGGAATAATGTGAATAAAGGAAGAGATACATCAATCGGAGAAAGTGACTCTATAACACCTCGAGACAGAAATGTAACTTTTGAAAGGGATGCAGATTTTATAGTTCCTTATGAACGGGAAAATATTAGCAGATGTAGATGCCCACAGTGCCCGGTTCAGGCTGACAGTAAATGTGCACAAGACAAAATCAGGAGTTCAAAACAAGCAATGGAGAATATGCCAGCAGGTGAAGTTCCTAATCCTGAAAACTTCCCGGGAGCATACTGTTCTATAGGTGAAGCCCGATGCCAGGACCTTAAATTTGATAGAAAATGCATTTGCGGTTCTTGTGAGGTCTGGAATGAGTATGATCTCAAAAATGCAGATCCCAATAATCACTTCTGTCAGCAAGGCAAAGCGACCTGATCTTTAACTTGCAGATTGGGAGCTCATCCCAAAACCAATTATATTTCTATTATATTCTACATCAATAAGAGTTCTGAACCATTTTCCTAATCAGAACTTTTTACAGAAAAAATGGATTGTATTTACCTTCTTCAGGGAGTCACTGATATTTTTCAAGTTTTGCTCTTTCTTGCAAAGTTAAAAAGATGTAGTGTTGAGCTTTTAAAGCGCGAATCAGGATTTTGAGGTTGTTAAGGGCTTTTTCTCCAGTATTGAACCTACAATCCAGGCGTATGGGCGTGTTTGACATATCCACGAATTCCCAGGGATGAACAAATATAACCGGAGACTCCCAGTGCTTGATTAGCGGGATGAAAAGTCCTGGAGGCAGCCTTATAAATGAAGACGTAATCGTCGCAGGAATCCTTATTATTTTGCTTTTTACTTTGCTCCGGAGAAACGGAGGCTTATATGATGCAATAGAGGAATCGTACAGGAAATTTTCTTCTTCCAGAAGTCCGAGGTAACTTTTTGGGAACTGGAGATTTGGAGCCCTGAAAGAGACCAGTTTCCTTTCAAACTGCCTCAGAACTTTTCCAGCCTGTTTAAGAGCAAGCCTTGCTTCTTCCTTTTCCATCCTGTCAAAACGTGCATGGGTATATCCATGACATCCAAGCTCGTGTCCTTCTCCCGGAATTCTGTCTATAAGATCAGGATACTGCTCAGCCATCATTCCGGTAACAAAAAAGGTTGCTCTTATCCCTTCTTTTTTGAAAAGGTCTAGTAACTCAGGCAACCCTTCTTCCATTCCTCTCGTACTTGTAAGCATGGGAGGACAATCTTCTTCCACATCAACGGTTATTGTGATATTTTTCATAAATAACACTTGTATATACTCTGCTTGTCTGTTCACAGATCCGGTTCCAGTCATAATTTGAAATCCCGCTTAAAGCCTCCCTGGCAAAGGAGGCTCGCTGGGCTGGGTTTTCTATCAAATTTTCTAGGAAGGAGGAAAATTCGGTAAGGTTGTTTGCAAGGTAACCGTTTACTCCGTTCTTGATGATATCCGAAACCCCACTATTATTCATTGCGACAACAGGAACTTTTCTTGACATTGCTTCCAGAATTGAAATTCCAAAAGCCTCATTACTCGAGGGAAGGGCAAAAATATCAGCCTGATCCAGATACCCCAGCACTTTTTCCCTGGATACTTCCCCTGTAAAATAGAAATTCCCGGATAAACCTGCTTCCTCTACAGTACTCTCCAGCATTTCCCTGAGTGGGCCGTCTCCTATCATTACAAATAGCAAATTTTTATGCTTTTCCAGAAGAGAAGGGGCGAGAGCTACAATGTTTTGAACACCCTTTTTTTTTGTCATACGCGCAACTGTGGCGATCACGAGTTTTCCTTCAGTATTATTAGGAAGGGGGACTTTGACGATTTTATCTTCAGAATCAACTCCATTGAAAATCCGGTAAATAGGTTTTTCTGTCATTAGTTTTGAATCTCTTTCAACTGCCGAGCTGACAGCAATTATAGCGTCAGTATTTTTTAGAAGCAATCTGCCTGCAAGATAAAGGAAAGAATGATATGGCGTATTTCCCACAAGGGAATGATTAGTAACAACTACAGGAATTCTAAGCTTTCTGGATGCAAGAAGAGCTCCCATGCTGAGTGGAGAATCCAGCCCATGAGGGTTGACAATCTCATAATTCCCATTCTTCAAAAGACTGAAGAGTTCTTTGTATGCACTGGGCATGAGAAATCGACTCTGCCCTGGTAAAGGTCTACCTTTGACCCTTATCACTGATACCCCATCTCTTATACTGTATTCAGGGACGCCCGGATAGCTCCTTGTAATGACATTTACCTCATATCCATACGTGCTCAGAGTTTTAGCAAGGGTGTGCATGGAATACTCGATTCCTCCTACCTTTGGAAAATACCAGTCACTGATCAGTGCGATTTTATATTTTTCCATATTTTAAACCCTCCATAATAAAACAGGCACAGGAATCCAATCACGCTGCTGAGCCCAAAGGAAATAAAACGCTCAAGAAAGACGAAGCTACTTGCTGAGGCGAGTGATAATCCTAAGTAGCGAAGGACAGAGATCAGACCGCCTTCCACTATTCCAAGTCCTCCAGGGGTTATTGGCAGGCTTCCAAGCAGCAGATATAAAATAGAGGCTGTTGCAATCAAGTATAGAGAAAGAGGAAGATTTAGAGCTAAAGCAATCAGCTTGAGACGTATTATGTCAAGAATCCAGACTCCAGAGGATAAAAGAAGAACAGAAACAAACGATTTGCGAAGTTGTCTCCAATTTTCATAAATACTCTCGAGAAGTGAAGATAACTTTTTTCGGAAAATCCATATTATGACTCCTACTACGAGGAAGACTAAAAGCAGCAAATAGGTTGAGCTTAAATTAAAACTAGTTTTTACGGGCAAGAATTTGATATCTAGCGAAGGGAATGAATATAGAACATAAATTAATAGCATGGTAATAGGTATTGCTTCAACCAACCTTTCAAAGAGAATTGACACGAAAGCATTAGTATAACTTATTCCAAACTGCTTATTAACCCAAATTATACGTAGTGGTTCGCCTCCTGCCCTGCTTGCCGGAGTTAAATTATTTGCGAATATCCCTCCGAAAATAACGGGAACAAGATCTGTAGGTTTAAGATCATAGCCTAGACAGGAGAGAACCTGCTGCCAGCGGACAGCGAATAAGTATACACTCAGAAGGTAGGCTAAGAATGCCAGAATGAAATAACTTATTTTGGTTTTGCTAAGAATTTTCAAGCTTTCTCTCAGAACAGGTACAATATCTGCCCAGTAAATACTAATCAGAAATACTCCTGCTGTGAGCAGTAAGAGGGCTAGTATTGCTTTCTTTAAGATTCCCTTGTCCAAAAATACACCTTCAAGGAGTTCAGAATGAAATCTTATTGTGTATGATTTTTCATTATTAAAATCTGCCTTGATGAGACTTTACCTATATGAGACCTATTTACATTCTTTATCTGGCAGTTTTCCTGATCAGAAAAAGAATACTTTTTAAGCGTTCTCTTATGTACTCGATGCTATAACTCATCAAAGATATCTCTCCTCTTCTACCGTAATCCCCATTCTATTTTTAGGCTCTTTTTATATAATACCTGTTATTATGCTGTTTCTTTGACATTAAGCTCTGATTTGAGTTCCTTATTAAGTCCAATCACTCCTCATATACTTCCCCAGATATTTTCCTTTCTTTTTATTGAACTCCTTTTTGCTTACATATGTCCTGCTGCTGAACCCATAGAGTGTTATATTCTATCCTGACAAAATGTATTAAGGGTCTGGTTAGGGCGTGAATCTCTCATTTTTATATTGAGGGGTAGGCGTATATGCTATACAGAAAGCTTGGTCAAACGAAGAAAAGTGTCTCAATACTTGGGTTCGATACCATGAGGCTTCCTACACTTGAAGGAGACAACTCAAAAGCCGACAAGGAAAAAGCTGCATATATAATTCGCTACGCCATAGATCGCGGTGTCAACTATACGTTATTTAAATGAGCAACTTGAAAGGCTCAGGAGAGATTATATAGATTTTAATCTGCTTCACGCGCTAAACAGTGACTTCTGGACCCTTGTAATTATGTAAGGAACCTTCAAATTCCTTAAATCCTCTATTGAAGATGGGAGAATAAAACATATAGGCTTTTCTTTCCATGATAATCTGGCTATTTAATGAAACCGCTGACTCTTATCCATAGAGTATGTGTCAAATCCAGTACAATTTTATGGATGAAAACTTCCAAGCAGGAAAGGCTTCAAAATGTACGGAGTGCGGGCAATGTGAAGAAAATGCCCTCAGCAAACTCCTATCTGGGAAATATTAAAAAATATTGTAAATGTTTTCGAGAAATAAACCGTTACTTATTTTTCCTGATTATTCAACTTTACACTGACTGATTTCACTTCATGAATAAATAGTAAATCCCCCACTACCGTACATCTATTTTATATTTCTCTATGTTTTTGCGTAGGTGGTAATTTTTTAGGTTTTTATTGGGTTTCTTAACACGGATTCTTATTGTGAGTTTCTTCAACTTTTTGGACAATATATCTTTTTTACTTTACTACAACAGTAGATTTTGCTTCTGGGACTCCTTCTAGACTAAATGTGTAAGTTCCTGAATCTTTAAATGTATATGAAAATGCTTTTCCGTAGTTAAGAGTTTGTTTTTCCCACAAACCATCCTCACTCTGAAGCACTGAGGGTCCCTTTGGCTTTTTGTAATTTACCCACGAAATAGTCACTACCTTTTCTATCTTTATGAGATTTGGAGTAAACGTTGTCTCTTCCTAAAGCTCATCGGCACTTACAAGCACTAATGATCCTTTTGGCTTCTTAAAATTAGTCCAGGTAACACTTTTCCTGAGTGTATCTCAATTTCCTCGGGCGAAAATGCATTGAAAATAACTACCCTGTTAGCAGGGGTATCAGCACTTTTTACAACTATTGTTGTCTCTTTTGCCGTTGCAAAATCCGTCTACATAGCAAGAAGTGACACTATTAGCAGGGCAAAGATTATAGGTTTATTGCGGGTTATCGTCTTAAAACCTCCAGGTTTCCAGCTTTGTATCAAACTCCTTTTTAGAATTCCCACTCTACACTTTGATTTTTGTTTCATATAGCCAAAATTTTATTTATTCATGAAGCCTTTCTCATCTCTGAGCTTATTTGAGCTAAACTTCATTTGAGAGGAGAAAAGACTCCTCTCTTCATTTTTAACCGGATCGGATCTCACCTGATAATCAGGCTGTAAACACAACATCAACCTTTTCGACATCCCACAAAGACCCCAGTTTTTCCATAATATCCTCTTTTATCGCTGGAGCAAACTGATGGTTTGCAGGCAGGTCTACAACCACTCTCACAACCCCGTCCTCGATACTCGTTTTAAGGATTAGATTCGTGCGAATTATATCAAGGCCGGTCAGAGGGTTCATGACATGCTTTAGTCTTTTCTTAATAACTTCCTCGGTTGTAGGCTCTTTCTCGGTTACAAGCCCGTGTTTTTCCTCATAATCCTTGATTGCGGCTCGCAGACCCTCAACTGCAAGTACTGAGCAGTGGGCTTTGATTGGAGGAAGCCCTCCAAGTTCCTCCGAAGCCTGTTTCCATGTTATTTTCTTTGCTTCGTCGAGAGTTTTTCCACGTGCAAGATCTGTTATAATCGACGCGGTAGCAATATTTGATGCACAGCCGTAAGATTCGAATTTTATATCTTCAATAACCTTAGTATCAGGATTTACTTTAATGTAAACCGCTACCATATCTCCGCAAGCCGGGCTTCCTTCAAGGCCTTTTCCGTCAGGATTTTCGATCTGCCCAACATTGTGTGGGTTCTTGAAATGTTCCAGCACTTTTTGACTGTAAGGAAACTTCATTGTCTCACTCTCTCTTTCTCTCTAATTTTTATTCCTAATCGTCTAGAATGCCTAAATCGTCTAAAATGCCTATAGTCTGCTTCCCCTTGTGCGCTTTCTTTCCATCGATTTCCACTCATTTTCTTGCAAGGGGGCTTATTTCCCTGAGTCTTGCTACGATCTCACTCATTGCTTCGATTGCTGCATCAGCGTCTTCCATATGGTTATAGCGCCCGAAGGTAAAACGCACAGAACCGTGTGCTCTCTCGTGATCTCCTCCTATACCCCTGATTACATGGCTGGCTTCAAGGGAGCGGCTAAAACAGGCCGAGCCCGTGCTTACTGCAAAACCCCTCATATCCATATGCAAAGTTATGGATTCGCCTTCTACGTAGTGGAAAGTCAGATTTGCATTTTGAGGCAGGCGTTTTTCCCAGCTTCCGTTGAGGGTAACTTCCGGAATCTCGGAAAGGGATTTTTCAATTACGCGATCTCTCATCGCTTTTAGCCTTCTGTTTTCCTCTTCGGTTACAAGTTCTATAGCCTTTGCAAAACCGACGGCTGATGGAATATCTTCTACCCCTGCCCTGAGGTTAAACTCCTGAAAACCTCCATCCATGAACTTAGTTATCGGAGTGTCCTTCCTGATGTAAAGAGCACCTATTCCTCTTGGGCCGTGGATGGTATGGGCGGACATAGTTATCAGGTCTACGGGCAGTTCCTTTACATTGAGAGGGAGCCGGGTAAAACTATGAGTGGCATCTGTGTGCAGAAGAACATCTTTTTCTTCACATACTTCTGAGATAGCATTCAAATCCTGCACTGTCCCTATTTCCTGGTTTCCCTGTTGAATTGAGACAAGAGCCGTCTCCTTTGTAATAATGTTTTTAAGCTCTTCAAGATCTACAAATCCTTCCGAGTCAACATCAAGGAAAGTCACAGCAAAGCCCTGTCTTTCGAGGGCTTTTGCAGTATTTAGCACAGGAAAATCTTCGATTTTCGAGACAATAACATGCTTTCCTTTCTTTTCTTTAAGAGCCAGTGTTACTCCTTTCAGCGCGGTGTTGCTTGACTCAGTGGATCCTGAAGTGAAGATAATCTCTTCCGAATTTGCATCAAGCTTTGAAGCTATATTTTCGCGGGACCTTTCAAGTGCTTCTTTTGCATCTATACCCATAGAATAGCCAAATTCTGATGTTGCTACTGCATAGATATCAAAAAAATAGGGTTTCATTGCTTCAAGTACCCGCTCATCCAACCGGGTGCATGCGGCATTGTCAAGATATGTTACATTCTCAAATATTTTTTCTCCCTCCCCATTTGAAATAATTAAGTTTGAATTTTTCAGTTAAATCTCAGGTTCTCCAGTAAGTTTCAAGGTTTTCAATCCAATAAATTCTTTGGGTAGTAATTTCCTGAATAGTAATATTAGCTGACTACATCTAAACCAGGTCAAATTATGGAAAAATCTACATTCTCGTGACAATTTAAACCCTAAAATCAAGGCTAAATGAGATCCTAAATTTCTTTAAGCCTCAGATAAAGAGAGTTACATTAGCGTTCCTTGCTTCCTGAATATACGAACCCACAGCTCCCCATTCATCTATCCAATCCGTTCGAAGATCTTCTTTACTTAATCCCATGATCTCCATTGTCATCTCGCAGGCGATTATTTTTCCACCAAGTTCCTTGAAATCATTCATCAGTCTTTCAAGTGAAGCAACATTGGCTCTGTCCATTCTTCGTTTGATCATCTGCCTGCCAAGCCCCAGCATATTCATTTTGGAAAGTGGCCCCTTATCAAGTTCTCCTTTCTTCAAGCGCATCAGCCCCCAGAAGGTAAAGTATATGGAGGCTTCCATACCCATTGCTAAGGCTCCGTTAGCAATTATAAGTGCGCTGTATACCTTATCCATATCGCCACTGTGCAGGATAATGACCGTCTTTTCTCCCATTTTCATTCCTCTTCCGGCTTATCTTTGGATCTTTATCTCCCACTCTTTACCTCCTTCTTTATCTTCAATACCCAACACTTTGAGCCCCATCGCTTCACATGCCATAGGAATTTCCTTTCTTGACGCCGGATGTGTCCCTTTAACAATAACAAGATCCCCTGGAGAGGCTTTCTTTAAGGCCTTTCTGCACTCTACCAGCGGAATCGGGCAGGTTTGCCCCCTAACATCAATTTCCATTTCTGCCATTATTCTTATCCCCAAAGTAAGAGAGACAGAAGAAGTTGACAACAGTTCTTCCTGTCATCTTTCCCCAAATTCGTTATATTCCAAAAAATATATTATCGTTTCTTATTGAAAACTCTATCTGAGAAGTTCTATATGGAAATTCCTTTTCTTATCCTGAATCGTCTTTCTTTTCAGAGCGCTCTCCTGATTTTTTCTGCGATTTCTTTCAGATTGGTAGTATCAGGCTCAGTCCATACTATTGATTTTATTCCTCTCCCGCCGTCTCCTTTTTTCCTAGGAATTACGTGTACATGTACATGGGGAACCTCTTGTCCGGCAACTTTTCCATTATTGATTCCAATATTTGATCCCTCTGCCGAAAATGCCTTCTCGATTGCAGCTGTAATCTTCCTTACAGCCTCAAAAAGCGAAGCAATACTTTCCGCATCCATATCCGTAAACCTGATGAAGTGCTTTTTAGGAGCCACTAGAGTATGCCCTTCACTCGCTGGAAAAACATCTAAAAATGCAAAAACGGCATCATCTTCATAGATCTTTTCTGAAGGAATTTTCCCCGCTATTATCTTGCAAAAAAGGCAATCTTCCATCATAACCATATCCCCTTAGAGTTTTAGGGAATACACTTATATCAGGGTTCTGTTTTTTTCGTAACCCATAACTTCCTGTTTCTCTCGTAACTCCTAACTATAATAATAAATTATTAATGTGTTGGCGTTCTTTATTTTATTAAATTGGGAGCTTTAGCCTTTTTTAGCTCAGCTCATTATCTTCATTATAATTCAACCCTTTTGAGCGGAACGAAAAGGGCACCATTCTCTAGAGAGGAAACTCGGGTAGTTAAAAGGGTATCGTGCTCCCAACTAAATTCGGGAAGTGAAATCCCCATGATCGGTTATGTTGCAGGTGCGCTTACAACTGTAGCTTTTGCTCCACAGCTTCTAAGAGCTTTGACTACTAAGTCTACAAAAGACGTGTCTCTTATGATGTTGCTTTGCTCTACTTCAGGTATGCTTCTCTGGATGTTTCACGGTATCATAGTAAAAGATCCAGCTCTGATCGTTGCAAACAGTATTTCTTTCGTGCTTGCCTTCTTCCTTCTGGGGTTGAAGCTTAAAAATGACTATTCGAGTTTTGTTCTTAATTTCGGTAGTAAGCATAAAAATCCGGAAAGTACTAATTCTTCCTTTAAAAATGAATTACTTAAATATCTAAAATAAATTAGCTAAATACCTTTAATAAATTATTTAATTATTCAACTATATATTTATGAATAATTAAATCAATGTTATTATAATAACTATGATTTGTGCTTACTTTTATTGGGGGTGGAAATAATAGCTAGAGTTTTGGGTGGCTCACTGATAGGTATGGTATGCACTTTTATTTTCTATTTTATTCCATTCGTGAATTCCATAGCTCCCTTACTGGGCGGCCTTTTAGGAGGCTATTACGCAGACGGAGGCTCTGGAGGAGGGCTTAAGACCGGAGTTCTGATGACCGTTTTCATGATTATTCCGGGTTTTCTTCTAGGGGGATTTTTTGGATCGTTACTCAGAGACGCTCCTATTCTTGGTGGATTCGTCGCTGCCTCTGCATTTATAATTACTATGGTCATTGTAGCTCATACCGCTGTGATAGGTATAATTGGCTCGGTAATTGGGGCTGTTCTGGCTGAAAAAGGGGCAGTTTGACGGTAACTTTACTCTAATTAGAAGTTAGAAAAGTAATCTGTCTCTAAAAATAGTACTTAATAAAAAATAAATTCTGAAGAAAAAGTTTTTCAAATCTTTTTCCTCATTACAAAGTATTCTACAAGAATCAAGAACAGGGGCAAAGAGATTGCCATAAGTATTTTGGCCTTTCCCATTGGGTTTTTGATTTTGCTACTCTTTTCTGAGCTTACATTGTGGACATCCGTTTTTGCTTCATCATCCAAGTTTGTCAGAACTCCTTCTTCTTCTTGCCCACTGGTTTCAGATACGTTTTTGTCATCTGTATATTTGGTTATTGCAAAGCAGGAAAAGCCAGGTGTTTCTGATTTAAAATAAACATAATTCGTATCTTCTTTTACTTTTTCGGTATCCAGAGGCTGCCAGCCTTCATTGTACCATTGAAGAGTTATCTGTGACTGCTTAATATTATTTTCTTCAAGCCAGTCCTTTTCGACTTTGAATTCTATAACTCCATTTTCAAAATAATCGGCAACTCCTGCTCCATGATTTCCTACCCAGATATTCACATACTTATATATCTTCCCTGGAGGGACTTCTAAGACAAAAACAGATTTATCTTTAAGCATTTCTACAGTTGTCGTTGTCTTCTTTAATGTCTTTATTGGATCAAATGCGATATATGCAATGCATGTGGCATTTTCCAGAAAATCAAACTTGACGTGATAACCACTTAGAACGTTTTTGGTGGAAAGCTCCTTAGCATCTACATTGCTTGCTGGTTCTTTAGAGACGATTGCTCCTCCTGAACCACCGCTGGAGGAACTGGATTTTCCACCTCCTGAACTGCTGCTGGAGGACTCGGAACTTTCGTTTCCTCCATCACTGCTTGAAACCATCTCTTCATATACGGTTTCTGTTTTTTTGAGTTCATTATTGGTTTCATCACTTTCGGAGACGGCATTTCCGGGATCTATGACGGTTTTTATTTCTATTTGCCCTTGATTTCCAGGAGTCCAGAAAAAAGTGCCTACTCCAGACTCCCCTGCTGCAAGGGCTGGTACTGATGTAACCCCCTTATAATCTTCATTGTTTCCCTTGATATAATAATTAATTTCACTACTTCCAGCCGCTGCATAACCGTCATTCTTCACTGTTACAGTAAATGTTATATTCTCCCCTGGATGCGGCTCTTCAGGACTCATAGAAATCGACTCTATTTTTAGGTCCGGAAGCTCATTTTTTATGTTTATTACTTTTGACATTTCGTTATTTTCTTCATTACTTTCGTTAACAGTATTCCCTGAATCTGCAACCACGAGTACATTTATGTTTTCTTCATTTCCAGGGGTAAAAGGAAATCCTGCACTTGTACTTGACCCTGCTGAAAGTTCAGGGATAGAAATTTCACCTTCTGAAGTTCCGTTAAAACTGTATTTTGCAGTACTACTACTGGCGGTTGCCGTTCCCCCATTCTTTATTTTCACAGTAAAGTTAAAAGGTTTTCCGGCTTCAGGTTGTGTTGATGACTCTGGATATAAGTCTTCAATTATCAGATCCGGAAGAGGATCCTCTGTGGGCTCCCCTATAGTTTCTACAGTAATTTCCTTCTCACTATTCTCTACGTTTTCTAAAGCTGCCTTTATTGTTACAGTTTCTTCCTTGTCAGAAGTTGTCCATTTGTGAGAAATTGATTGTTCGGACCCAGCCTCTATTTCAGACACTGCTTCTTTTTTTTCGTCTCCGTTTATTGTGAATATTATGTTCGTTGGCTCTGAGACTTCAGTTCCCTCATTCTTAACCGATGCACTAACGGTTACCTCGCTATTAGTCTTTGGATTTTCAGGGTTAATGGATAGGCTTTTTATTGTGAGGCTCGAAGATTTCTCTTTCGCCACTACCACTTGAATCGTTTTTTCGCTATCTCCAACTTTTGCTTTTATGTTTACTGTGCCTTCTTTATCTGGAGTCCACTTAAATGAGATTGACGAGCTAGCTTCCGGATCTATTTTATCTACTTTTTCCGTTTTGGGATCTAGTTCTCCGATTTCGTACGTTAATTCTGTTGGCTCCGAGGCTACAGTTCCCACATTCTTAACCAATGCATTAACGGTTACTTCGCTATTAGGTTTCGGATTTTCTGGATCAATGGAAAGGCTTTCTATTATTAGATTTGCAGACTTTTCTTTCCCCACTACCACTTGAATCGTTCTCTCGCTATCTTCCAACGTTGCCTTTATATCTACTGTACCCTCTTTTTTCGGAGTCCAAGTAAATGAGACTATTAAGCTGTCTTTTGGCTTTATCTCCTGTATTGGTATATTTTTCAGATCTTCGTCTCCTATTTTGCACACTGCTTCTGTTGGCTCTGAGACTTCAGTTCCCTGGTTTGTTACTTTTATTGCAACATTTACGGGTTCTCCTAATTCTGGATTCCCTGGATCACATGAAATATCCTCAATTATCAGATCACTAGTAGAATCGCCGGGATCCGTTCCCTCTTCATCTACAGCAAATGCCATGCCTGGGATCATCCCAGAAATTATTAACGTTATAACTAATACAGAAATTACAGAACTAAAAAAATTGACTTTCATTTTTATAGGCCTCCACCCTACATCCGTAAACCGAAATTCCCGGTACGTCTGTACAGGTCCTGAAAATTTTTGCTCCACACAAAATCCTTGTTGTCTAAAATTTTTATGTCTTTGTCGAAAGGTCTCAAGTCTCTTGATTTATATTTTTCCTAAAATTGTTTTATAAGTATAAAAAATTTAATCTATCATATTCTTTCTATATTAAAGTTTATTCTCCAGATGCAAGACTTTATTATTCCACTCCCTACGGTAGTTCTCTATAATTAGATTTCTATTTTTTATTCAGAATTTTTCATTTATGCTCTTCATCTTCGAGATTAGGTCATCATATTTTTATATAAATATATAAATTTTTATATGAATATGTAAATTTTTATACCAATATTTCTATTTTTGAGACATTTCTGTCTAATTTTTAAACAAAAATCCCGAAATGCTAAATATTGCAATGTAAAATTGATAAAGAAATAGTAAAAAGAGAATTATATTATCAAAATTTAAAATTTTATCTAACTCTTAAAATAGTACTTAAATTTCAAAAAATAAAATTCAGGAAAATTTTAGACAATGAAATATTTTTTGTCTTTGGTCTGAGTTCTGCTATCGACACCAAGTATCCCTGCAATCTCGATACCTTCACTTCCAACCTCTGCAAGTTGAGTGTAGATTTCAGATCTTGTTATGTACTTTTCAGTCCGTGTGCCATCAGCTTCTTCCATTTTAATGGTTATCTCTTCTTTATTATGTCCTTTTGCCAGGCACTCCTGAACGATTACTCCATACTGCTCGGCAATCACTTTCAGGCAGTCGAAGATCTGATTCGTGGAAATGGCATCCTCTTCATCAAGGAGGACTTTTGAAAGGGTATAAGTGCGAATATTTGCCCTGAAATAGGCCTGAACTTTTTCAGGAATTTTTTCCAGGCTTCCCATATCAACAAAAGCCCCAAGCTCTTTATCAGCGGTGATTTCTTTGTCGTCTTCATATACAAAATACCTGTGATCACCGCCTTCTATCCTGAATTTTCGGTTTGCTTTTTTGTTTTCCATACCTATGCGTACGTTTTTCTGAGTATCATATTCCAGGAAAGTTACAATGAATTCGGAAAGGTTCTGCATTTTTATTTTTTCTTCTTTTCGCAGGATGCCTGCCCGCGTCCACCCTGGCAGTATTAAGCCTCCAAGCAGTTTTTCTACTGTCAGGTTTTCTTCTGTAAAACCAAGCTTGTAATGGTACTGCAAACCCGAAACCCAGCCTTCCATCTCTCCTGAAATGTCGTTTGTACTGCTTGAAAGTTCAAATCTCTTTTCAGCTCCGTAAACCCCTGAGATTAAAAAACTGCTAAGAACCTCAAGTATTTTTTCTTCAAATTTTCTATATTTATCAGGAGTCTCATTTTCTATCTTTGTGCACTCGGCTTTGAGGATTTCTCTTCTTTTCCCTATATTCTCACTGCAGTTTTGCAGGACAGCGTTAGTACAGGGTATGACATCCTCTATATCAACTTCATTTACCAATTTTCTGAGTAAAGTCTCAAGTTTCTCTTCAAAATTATTCATTCCTTTTATTCTACTCTTCAATTCATGAAGAGTTTCTTTCTGCTTGCACTTTATCTCTATTATGGAATTTTCCAGAGGGATTACTCGAGAAGTTATATCTAAAAAAGTTTTCAGATCCTCAATGAAATCCCGCTGTATAGGCAGTTCCGTAGAGTCCTGGTAAATGTATTTCATAAAAGCACCCTGAATAGCTAAGCAACCCTTAAAATATTCTATGACCTTTAGCTATATAACGTTTTATCCAGAGGCTTTATCCTTTTCTAAAAAAGTCTCTTATTTTAAGCAACAAATCTTATGTGGATATGTTCTCATATTTTGAACATATACTCTGGAAATAAACCCTATGCATCTATTTTTTTCTCTGAAGTGGCCGAGGAGAGCTCGGCCATCTCAAAACTTAGAGCAGAACTTTTCGGACAGGGTCCAATATCTCATTTATATACTTTGCGGCTGAATTTTTCAGGTCCATTGGATGGACACTCTCTGCTACAAAAGCATTTTCCATTTCTTCGTAACTCGTATATGTTATATTTCCACCAAATTTCTCAGGTCTCTCTATGACAACAGTTTCGTATCTGGGAAATATATGATAGCGGAAAAGGGCAAGAATCGGGTTTTCTTCCTTGTCTCCTATCTTGCAGTAAGCTTTCTTAAATTTCCTATAAATTTCTTCTTCAGTGTCATCCACCGAAATAAAATTCTCCTTTGATGAAGCCATCTTGGTTCCATCTAATCCTAAGAGGATTGGCGTGTGAATGCAGATTGGAGTTTCAAATTCGAGGTTCTTTAAATTTTCACGGGCAAGCATATGAATTTTTCTCTGGTCAATGCCTCCAACTGCAACATCAACTCCAAGCATGGCAATATCAATAGCCTGCATCAGTGGATATACCATCTGAGAAACGGTTGGATCATCCATAGCACGCCCTACTTCATCCATGCTCCTGCGAGCCCTGTTCAGAGTTACTGCCCTTGAAAGTTTGAGAACATTTAACATGTACTCTGCTCCAAGCTGATAGTCAGACCCATAAACGAAATCGGTTTTCTCTTCATCAAGCCCGAGGGCAATAAAGCAGCGCCTGTTATAGTCTGCAATCTTTCGGACTTCTTCCAGTGTGCCTTTCCGATTGAGATAAGCGTGCACGTCCGCAAGCAAGACAGTAATTTTAAATCCGGCTTTTTGAAGATCAATTAGTTTATTTACTGTGAGAACGTGCCCCATATGGATTTTTCCGCTAGGCTCGTATCCAACATAGGCACGGGGAGTTTCTTTTTTATTAAGAAGCTCTTCAAGTTCTCCTTCAGTTACGATTTCCTGAACATTTCTTTTTATAAGTTCGAGTCTGTCCATTGCCTCTACGTTCCTTTTATTTTCTTATTCTCAAACCCTTAATTCATATTAATAAGTTTCTGTAAAAACATCATACCTTCTTCGGATTTAAAATTCGGGATTTCCCAGTTTTGAACGACCTTTCTGCGCAGAGATTTTGTCTCTTTGTCAAGTACAGGATTAAAGCCAGAGATTTCGTATTCTTCTTTTGAAATAATGACTCCCCTCCTTTGCCAGGCAGGAAGCATTGTAAGATTGATTCCTCTCTCAAAAAGCATTTCATGGATCTCCCATTCTTTTTTTCCTCTGAGATATTTTGAAGCCTCAATCTTATCAATTCCTTCATTCCTCAGGGTATAATATCCCCAGGCTGCCACAAAATTGCGCCAGGCTTCAAGCTGCCTCCAGTGAAAATACGCAGGAATCTCTTCTTTTTGAAGAGCTACTATTCTGGAATCAAAAGCTATAGGGCTTTCAAGCTGCAGATTTATCATAAGTGCACTTCCCAGAAAGCTTGCGGTGACAGAATCAATTTTTTCTACTCTTCCCTCAAAGGGAAGTTCCATAAAAAGAAAACTAATTTCATCCGAAAAAGTATAGGCAAAGAGAGGGCTTAAACCACTTTTCTTAATAAAAAGCTCTGCAGTATTCGCCATCGCCCTGGCGAAATTTTGGTCATAGGGTTTTCCAAAGCCCAAGCCCCTAAGTGTATTTTTAAAATTCCTGCCGTCCGCGCGCACAACCACCGGAGGAATACAGCGCATCTCAGCATAAATTTCCCGGTCTTTCATGTACCCTTTCAGATTTGTTTAATCTTCTTTTCTCTTTTTGTATCTCTGGATAACGTCTCTTACTATAATGATATCTGCTGCCGTTATAACCCATCGGTATGGAATAATTATGCCTCTGCTAGTCAGGTCAAAAAGTTCCCTATTAATATCCGAAATTGCAAGCCCGGTAATTTTCTGATCTTCTATATCAATCACGAAGTCTTGCAACTTCCCTACATAAACACCAGCGTTTGTGTATATATTTAAACCAAAAAGTGATGTAAGTTCTGCGCGCATTATATCCCTGCTTTGTAAATTAATTTAAATCTTTCTCCTAACCTTATATGAAAAACATACTTATATATCTTACAGTTTTGCCGATTATATTATTGCAGTTTTATCTCACATTTCCAGGTAAAAATGGAATCTCAGTTTTATTATAATAAATCTTCTTATTTAAACTAGCGAGAGGTAAAAATAGTCTTGTTTTTTAATTTTTGTTCAAAGTTTGAGTTAAGAAGAGGGAGTTCTAAATGTGTGTTAAGCTGCTTTTGCTCTTATTTATCAAAGTATACAGCTTATTTACAGCTTATTTACTGCTTTCCTATAGCTGTCCCACATTGAGAATGATATCTTTTGATAATTTTCTTGTTCACAGGTAAATCACAAGTAATTTCTGAATTACCTGTGAGCAGAACTCTTTATCGTTTTATAACCTTTCTTTTTACTCTAATCTAACCATTTTGAATCTCAAATCTCTTATTCCAGTTTTCTCTTTTATATTTCCAGCTTTGAAATGACATTTCGAATAGATTCTGAGGATTTCCTGAGTATATCGTACTGGCTTTCATCGAGCTTGAGTTCAAGGATTTCTTCGACTCCGGATGCTCCAAGCTTTACAGGTACACCGAAGTAAATGCCTTCCTGTCCGTACTGCCCTTCAAGGTAAGCCGAAGCAGGCAGAATTCTCTTTGAGTCTTTAATCACAGCTTCAGCCATTGAGACAATAGCCGCCGATGGGGCATAAAAAGCACTGCCCTGTTTAAGGAGCTCTACAATCTCGGCTCCTCCATTTACTGTCCTCTCTACCATTCTGGCAATTTTGTCCTCTGGAAGCAGGTTTGTGAGCGGAACTCCTGATACTGTTGTATATTGAGGAAGAGGTACCATTAGATCCCCGTGTCCTCCTATAACCATCGCCTGTACATCTTTTTTCGAGCACTTTAGTTCTTCTGCAATAAAACTTTCAAAACGTCCCGAATCCAGAACCCCGCTCATCCCGAATACTTTCTTTGTCTCAAAACCAGTTGCTTTCATAGCTATGTAGGTTATAATGTCAAGCGGATTTGTGACATTAATTACTATGGATTCTGGAGCATGCTTTGCAATGTTCCTAGAAACTTCAGATATTATTTTCGAATTTGTTTTAATCAGATCTTCCCGAGTCATTCCGGGTTTTCTTGCAATCCCTGCTGTAATAATTACAAGATCAGAGTCTGCAATATCTGCATAATCATTAGTCCCAAGTATTGGCGTGTCATAACCTTTTATTGCCCCTGCTTGTATAAGGTCAAGGGCTTTTCCTTGCGGCAGCCCTTCCACAATATCTGTCATGACAATTTCGCCAAGCTCAAGTTCAGCTAGCCGTTGGACTGTAGTCGCCCCTACATTCCCTGCACCAATCACGGAAATTTTAGTCATTAACTGACACCTGTATTAAACAATTTATTTAGACTAATTTTGGAACTTCAATATTTAAAAATTTGTTCTGTAGTATGGTTCTTTATTACCGGTCAGCTACAGATACTATTATTAGTCTCTGTGTTCGCACTTTATACTATATTAGTTCTTGAATTTGTTGTTTTTCTCTTTAGAATACTGATTTCATGCAGTATTTTTATTAAATATTATCCCCAAATGGTTCAGGGGAAACATGCTGAATAATACATACATTCATATTCCAGGTGTAGGAAAGAGCCTTGAAAAAAAAATCTGGGCTCAAGGTATACACACCTGGAAAGAATTTCTTGAGATGGAAGATAGGATCTCCATACCTTCATCGCGAAAGGCCAGAATTTGTGAGGAGGTAAGAAAATCTTCTGAACACTTGGCAGCAAAAGATTACTGTTTTTTTTCACAATGCCTTCCTTCTGCAGAACACTGGAGAGCCTATTCTTTATTTTCCGATTCTGCCGCATTTGTAGATATTGAAACAACGGGCCTCTCTAAATCTCGGGATAAAATAACCATTGTTGGAATCTATGATGGAAAAGAATCAAAGACGTATATAAAAGATATTAATCTTGATGACATTGTAGAAGAGTTCTCAAAATACAGGCTACTTGTATCCTTCAATGGCGCTCGTTTTGATTTACCTTTCATAAAATCCGAATTTCCAGAAATTGAGTTCAATCAGCTCCACATAGACCTTATGTATCCTTTAAGGCGAATAGGGTATAATGGAGGTTTAAAAAACATTGAAAAGCTTCTCGGGATCACCCGAAGCGATGGTACCGAGGGAATAACAGGATTTGATGCCGTAAGGCTCTGGAAAAAATATGAGAAAGGAGATCGTGAAGCTCTGAATACACTTATTAAATATAACATAGAAGATACAGTTAATCTGAAAACTATTATAGAGCTCACCTACCCTAAAATGGTTGAGAAAGCTTTGAATATCTAATAGGTATAACCTCTCAGGTTCAGAATAACAAAAAGTAAAAAAATCAGGCTCCAATAATATCAACATCAGTTAGTTTATTATACTTTTAGTACTGTTTCTGATAGTCTAGCTTGGTAATGTATTGGCGCGTTTAATTTCAATTTATTGTTTGTAATTCGAATAACTATATGCTCTGGTAGGAAAGGGGAATTCAATGGAAGTTACAATGAAGTTCGGGGATAAAGTCACAATGGCAGACGTCCGAAAACTCCATGATATGGAAGACGTAGTGTTTGATAGGGAGTGGTTTGAAGAAACAGAGGTACGAAATCGCGATGTGTACTACATGTTCCGGGACCTTGCGAAAAACGATTCTGAACTTGAAACAATTAAAGCTCATCACCTGAGATATGACATCACTGTAATTCCTCCCGCAATGCTTGGATCGGAATATATTAAAACTGTAGGTCATTACCATCCGCGTGTTCCAGGAACAAACATCTACTATCCTGAAATTTATCAGGTACTTGAAGGTTCTGCTACTTATCTTCTACAAAAAGTGAAAACCGGAGAGGAAGATCTCGTTCTGGATGTTGTAGTCATAACAGCAGAAAAAGGAGATTTAGTGCTTGTTCCCCCTGGATACGGGCATGTGACCATAAACGCTTCCGATAAAACTCTTGAAATGGCAAACTGGGTTTGCCGCGACTTTTCTTCGGTTTATGAGCCTATTAAAAGACTTTCCGGAGCTTCTTATTTCCTGCTTAAAGATGGTTTTGTCAAAAATCCCCTTTATAGAAATATCCCACATATCCGTCACCTTAAACCACTTGAACACAATGAAATAGGACTTAGCTCTGGAGAAAGTATGTATGAGCTAGTACATAGAATTGAAAAACTGAGATTCTTGACTGCTCCTCAGGATTTTACAGGATTCTTAACAGGAGTGCTTCGAGAATAAGGCTATTTTCCAGTTTAAATAGACTGGACTTTTATTTTTTATCTTTCCTGCCTTAGAGTAGAACCTGATTCTAAGAGCAGGTGATAGTCTTGGAACTAAATAATAAAGGCCCAAGAATATATTATGGTAACCAATACATAACTTATAATAGGTATAAATACCTTCAATTACTTGAGGTTTGAAATGCAAAAAAGTGGATACCGTATTCAATTTACGTCGTCCAGAATAAAGGATCTCATGTACAGGACCACATTTGACCCTATAAAAATGGATGGAGATATTATACTTAATCTCTCTCTTATTGATAAAAAAGATCTGGATGATGTGCTTGGGATCTTTAAGATGGTAATCTCAAGCGGGCTTTCGGTGACTCCCTATGTTAAAATTGTTTCCGAGGGAGAATCTATCGGAGACCTGACTATTGAAAAGGGAAAGGTAGGCATCGGGACAGTATGCAGCATTACTATTGACGGAGTATTGCTCAAGGCAGGAATTCCTGTAAACCCCAAACTTGGAGGAGTTGTTCAGATTCGAAACGGAATTCCGGTGCGTTTTACTGATGTGCTGACCTATGTAAGTACGACTGTAGATCCGCTTGAAATCCTTATGTCACAGGGTATTACTTCTGTGTCGGAAATGCTCAGGACAGGCTCAGGTAAGGTTCTTGCAAATCTCAGGGAAGCTCCTATGGTTGCAAGAGATGAAATTGAAAGCTGTCTTTCTGATCTTCTGGATGCAGGCTTCAGTGGAATTCTGGAAGTTGGGGAACCAAATACACGGGTTCTGGACGTTCCAATCGAGAGAGACCATCTCGGAATAGTCGTCATAGGAGGTACAAATCCTATGGCTGTTGTACAGGAATATGGGATTGCCATAGATACAAGTGCAATGTCACAGCTAATTCCGTTCAAAGAAATGAGCAGGATTGAAGATCTGGTTTAAGGCTCAATGGTAGACCTTATTTTAAAATTTCTTCGTTTTTATTGAGCTTTTATTTTCTATTCAATTCAGTTTCTCGATGTATATTTTTGAAAACTGGCTTCTTTACTTTGAATTTGCCTTTCTTCGAATTTGTTCTCCAATAAACAGATCCAGTTTTCTTGCAAATTCTTCTTTTTTATCGTTGGGAATAGTTGCTCCTGCTGCGATATCGTGTCCGCCGCCTGCACCTCCAACTTCAGCCGAGATTACTGACATTGCTTCTGAAAGGTTAACTCCCCTGCGGATCAGATCCTGCGTTCCTCTAGCTGAGACTTTGATCCCTCCGTCGGCTTTTGCAAAAGCAATAATAGGAAGATTTCTATTTTCAACTAATGTAGAACTCATACCTGCAATAATTCCAACTATGGTTTCTTTTATTTCCGAGCCTGCATCGAAATACTGAATATTTTCAAGCTGGACGACTCCATTTTCTTTAACATATATGAGCCCGTTAACAAGGTTCTGTCTATGTTCAGCAAGCAATTTGCGGGCATCTTCATAAGCTTCTTCTCTGTTTCCCATACAGACTGCAAGTCCTATCTCGGCATGGTCGTATCGTGCAGTGGCATTAAGAAGGGTAGAAAACTCGGAAGCGTCCCTCATTTCCGTACCTTCTTTTTCTCCTAGAAGGACATACACCTCACCTATCAGGCGCTCGATCTTATACGAAGGCATCCCTGATTTCAGGCAGTACTGGACAAGTCCTGAGACAATTCTCTGCTTTTCCGGGGTTTCAAGGTCAATCCATCGCCTCCAGTGTTCATCCTGGCTGAAGGAAATGTTAAGGGAATGAAGAAACTCAACGCAGGCTTCCTCGTTTCCTGTAAGCCCAGGAAGATAAGGGTCTGAAGAATATTGCATCAATTTGTAAATAGGGCGGGTTTGCTTTCCAAATAGGGCCAGGTCCTTTTTGAACTGGAGAATGCCTTCTTTAACTCCTTCTTCAAGAATTTCTTTATTGATCCCAACAAGCTGTCCCATTTTTAGATGTTGCATATCCCCCACTGCTCCTACTATGGCTAGTGAGGAGAGATCCTTATTTCTTCCAAGTGCTGAAGCCAGCAGGTAAGTAGTTCCCGAGCCGCTCAGTTCATAGGAACCGTTTGCTCCAAAGATATGGGGATTCAGGTGAAATTTATGGTTTCCCTGGGGCTGGTGATGGTCTGAGATCACTGCATGAATTCCGCGAGATTCTATCTGTTCGCACATCCCGCTTCCCAAATCTGTAAAAATGACAATATCATGATTTTCATCTGCGACGGCATCAAGAGCTTTTTCATCAAGCTGTTTGACGAAGCGTGTTGTATAGTCAAAATTACTCCGTTCTAGTGCAGTACAAATAATTCCTGCAGAAGTCAGCCCGTCAGCGTCAATATGGGATACAACGTGGACTGATTTGTACTTTTTAATCTCTTCGGCACACTTTGCTGCTTCTTTATGAAGTGCTTTCATTGTCTCAGACATTATTTTCTCCATGACTTTTTACTTACCTAAATTTAAGTGCTATTCCCAACCTTATTTTCTTTCCCATTCTCTCGGATCAACCCTATAGTCTTTTCCTTCTCTTTTAATTTCTGGAAAACTTCGGATCTCCTGCAATGTAAGTTTGAGGTCTTGAGAATAATATTTTTTTTGCAGTTCATTCCAGGGAACCATGTATGCTTCCCTGCCATGTCCGGGTCCCAGGCGAAGTTCCACTGCAAGAAACCCACGTCTCCCTGATTTATTCAGGTAGTCTGAAATCCTTTCTATCTGATGAATACCATTTTTATCTACGGTAAAGTGCTGAGAGAAGTAAAGTGCGTTTGCACCTTTTTCCACTGAAATGCTTTTGCATTCGATTCCCAGGTATAAGTCCGGATTAAGAGAATCTACAAGAACATCAAGGAATTGCGGAGTGAATCTATGCTGTTTAAGCCTATAGGAAATAGCTCTTATCCCGTTTTCTTCAATGTATGCATTAAATGAGTTTACAAGCATGCGTTCAAACTCGGTCATGAAATCTTGTTAAATGTTTTCTCTATTTTACTTAAGCTTTTTACTCTGGAATCCGGTAAGCTAAATACTTGCCGGATTAGTTTAGCGGATAGTTCGCGCGGTCAGACTATAAAAGAAAAGACCTGGGAGCAAATCTGCTGGACGTTCTGTTCTAGGATGCTAAAAAGAAGAATTCCTGAGAAACTGTACAGTTTCTTCAGAGAGCGATTAGGAAACTGTACAGCCTTGATTTCCGGTCGTGCCAGTTATCCTGCTGTCTATATGCTGACAGTCGGGATATCTCTTTTGCAGCACTAAAGATTAATTTGTGGTACGAGAGCCTGCAAGAGGCAAGTAATCAATACTCTCTTTATTTACAGCATAAGTTACATCACAAATGCCGTCACCATTTTCATCCGCATGGGTCTGGCTGAAGCCATCTCCCTTTGGGGTAGCCCAGAAGTTTCCACCAAGGTAAGCCCCATCAATAATATTCTTTGCCGGTGTCAGGTTTGTATTCAAGCTCGTACCTGTGTTTGAGCCTTGAAGGAAGATATTCTTTGCGTTGTTGAAATAATTATTATAGATTGAGCTATTTCCCGAATCCCACTGGTAGAGCCCATATTCCGAATTTGAAATGATCTTATTACTGTTCAGGATATTATTCCTTGAGAAACCTAGATAGATTCCGTACCTGGAATTCGAATTTGCCTGATTACTTGACAGCCTGTTATCACTAGAATTTTTCAAATAGAAACCGAATTTGTTATTCGATACACTATTATCACTCAGGTTGTTGTTACTGGAAAAGGCAATCCACATCCCGTAATTGCTGCCGGATACCACGTTACTAAAAAGTGTACTTTTGCTGGCATTCTGCAGATAAATCGAGACATAGTTGTTCGAGGCTGCATTGTTAATTATTGCGTTCTCAACCGAATCCCATACACTGATTCCGGATCCGGTGCTGTTTAATGCAGTATTGCCTGTAAGCGTATTTCCACTTGATCCTTTCACGTGGATACCTATCTGGTTATTTGATGCCCTGTTATCGTTCAGTTCATTATCGTTGCTCGAAGAGTACAGCCAGAAGCCATAGTCATTATCCGACACCGTGTTATTATTAAGCAGGTTTTCACTGGAATTCCTTAGAACGATAGAATTCTTGTTTTTCGAGGCCGTAGAGTTACTTAACGTGTTTCCGACCGAATACCACAGATTGATGCCAGAGTCTGTATTGTTTGAGACCTTACTGTTGTTAAGTACATTTCCGCTTGAAGTTTTCAGAAAGGCTCCGACTTTATTGTTTGACAGAATATTTCCGTCCAGCGTATTATTGCTTGAAGAATCTATCCAGATACCATGATTGCCGCCGGATGCCGAGTTGTTAAGAAGCATATTTTCCGTGGAATTACGCAGGAGAATTGAGGTTCCGTTCCCTGAGACTGTATTATTGCCCAGGAGATTACTGCTGGAAGAATCAAGTCGGATTCCAAATCCTGCATTTGAACCTGAGTTATTGAGAGGTGAGGAACTGTTTCCACTGAAAACATCTTGAATATTGTTGTTGTTGCTGTTGGATAGTTGGTTACTTTCGATATTGCAGTACTTAACTCCGTTAAGATGGATGCCTGCACTGTAGGAGTCTATAGGCCCTACTATGTTCAGCCCATGAATTGTCACTCCGTCCGCAACAATATAGAAAATATCATCTAGACTGCTAGCTGCCTTGACAATGGTGTCCCCACGACTAGCAGATTCGGAAATAAGGGTCAGGTTTGCTACGTATATGTCGATGTTTTCTTCATAGATTCCCGGATAAATAAGGATCGTGTCACCTGGCAATGCGTTCTCTATTGCATCCTGGATCGAGGTAAAATCCGCAACTGGTCCTGTACTGTTATTTACGGTAAGTACTACTGACTCTACTCCTTTGAGAGGAAGATGATCTATGAACTGGCTGCTTTCTATATTATACTGCGAATCAATAATTCCGTCAAGATCAACATCCCTGGTTTTTTCTGGATATACAGTTCCATCAGGTCTTGCCCAGAGATTGCCTCCGAGGTAAGGTCCCCCAGCAATGTTAATACCCTTGGTCTTAGTTATATTCCATAAGTTTGTGTCCGAATCCATTTGGGATTCTACGTTTACCGTATTATTGAAACAGTTATTATAAATCAGATTGTTTGAAGTTTCGTAAATGTGCAGTCCTGACTTCTTATTGAGAGTTATAGTATTACCTATCAGGGTATTCCCATTTGATTCTCCTGTGAGATAAATACCCTCTGTATTTTGAGATATTGTATTATTCTCCAAGATATTATTTGAGGAGTCAAAAAGTGAAATTCCATTACTGCATTTTAATATTAGATTATTACTCAAATTATTGTACAAGCTGCCACCAAGACTGATTCCGGTCACACAGTCTGAAATTTCATTATTGTCAAGCGTGTTCCCTGAACTCATTATATATAGATCAATACCGCAGCTGTTATTGAACAATTTGTTGTTTTCAATGCTGCAATCAGTAAATTCAAAAACGTGAATGCCTGCGGAGTTGGATCCACTTATGCCAAAACCTTTAATGCTTACGCCGTTTGCCCAGACACCGAAAATATCTTGAGAAACATCGGCTGCCCGGACTATAGTATCTGAGAAATTTCCAGATTCGGAAACAATAGATATTCTTTTGTTAATTACAATATTCTCCTCATAAATACCGGGTTTGACAACTATTTCATCACCTGGATTTGCAGCAGATACAGCAGCCTGGATAGTGGTGAAATCTGTAGTTTGACCAGCACCGTTATTTACAGAAATTATATTAGCGGCTGCACTACCTGCAGTCATTAGGTGAAGCGTGAGAACTACTACAAAAATATTTTTCAAGATTGCTTTTACGTGCATCATGGTAAATCCCTTATTAAATTTTACACGAAGACGTGAGGTTTTGTTTTTGCAGCAATTTTTGGAGTTAATAACCGGATATAAAGAATTTATGTAAAGTATCGCAGAATGTTTCAGAACCGAGGGAACTGATATTAGTCAGTTAGATCGGTAAGATTAATTAGTCAAATTTGACTGGTTAATCGGTCAGATTAATTAGATTGGATAGATTGGATAGATTGGATAGTATAGATCGCTCACAGCTCCAGTAACTCCAAACTTTGAGGTCAGTCTTAAAAAAATAAGATGAGAAAAACTAAACGCTCAAAATAATATTACTCTTTTTCATTCTTATCCGGTTTGTTTTTTCCTGACGGTGTAGCTGTTACTATAACGTATATTGACAGCATTTTTCATCAGAAACTGTCTAAATTTTGGAACTGATAGCATATATAAAAAAATTGTACTGTTATAAAAAATTAACTCAAGAGTTAGAAAGTGCGTTCAAAGGAACAGGACATTAGGAAAATAAAAATCTAAATTTAATCTGCCTTTATAATCTGTCTAGATCGAAATCAGAAGTCTGCTTCCCTATTGATCTTGTAATTCTAGCTTCACTTGAATTTTTAGATTTGTAAGTATGGTTAGAAAACGTAAGGGTCAATAATTTATACTTTGTTTTATAAAAAAGGGAACATTAAAGTAGCATAATGAAAATATAAATGGCGGGGGTTAATTTGAGGAGAGTTATGCTTTCTTTTATATTCATTTTAATTCTTACATTCCAGACTCTAAACACTCAATTTTACGCCGGAACAGGGAATAAGAGTTCTGCGGCTGTAGATCCATCAGACAGCGTAAGAGAAGGAGAAATTAAACACAACAACAACAGTGGGGGAGTTTATAGGGATGGAATTATTGATCCCTTTGATAACTTCACAAATACAGGATTTCCAACTGCACATGGCGAATTTTGTTTTCGTTACAGTTCTTGCTAAGTCATTTAGATGAATGCTAAAACGGAATTATGCATGCTAAAATGGAATTAATAAGATATAACTTGTTAAATATTCTTTTTTGAGGTGAAATTCTGAAAGCGATAAGGATTCATGAGTTTGGGGGGCCCGACGTTCTGGAATATGAGGAAATTCCTGAATCCCAGCCAGGACCGGGTGAGGTTCGGATTAGAGTTGTTGCCGCCGGGGTCAATCCAATAGATTGGAAGATACGTAGAGGTTATATGGAACTGCCCTTGCCAATGACTGTGGGATCTGATGTTGCAGGTATTGTGGACGTGGTAGGGCAGGGAGTAGATTCCTTCCGGCCTGAAGACGAAGTTTTTGGAAAAGCATCTGCAGGGCAGGGAGGATATGCTGAATATACGGTTGTCAGTTCTACACAGATAGCGCTAAAACCAAGCAGTATCGGGTTTATCGAAAGTGCTGCCATTCCTACTGCTGGCCTGGCTGCCTGGCAGTCACTTTTCGATATTGCAGGACTTGAGCGTGGGCAGACTGTGCTTATTCACGGCGCCGCGGGAGGGGTCGGAACCTTTGCAGTCCAGTTCGCAAAATGGAAAGGCGCATACGTTATCGGCACTGCATCGAGTAAAAACGCTGAGTTCTTGAAGAGTATAGGCTGTGATGAGGTAATAGACTACAGGAACCAGCGATTTGAGGAAATCGTGAGCAGCCTTGACGTTGTTCTGGATACGATAGGAGGAGATACGTTAGAGAGATCCTGGGGTGTATTAAAGCCCGGCGGATTCCTGGTAACTACTGTAGCTAGCATTCCCAAAGGAGTTCCAGAAAAATACGGAGTACGTGCAGATAGGCTCATGACTCAGGCTGACGGAAGAGAACTAGCTCAAATCGCAGCTATAATAGATGAACAGAAAATCAAGCCTATCGTAACAACCGTGCTTCCTCTAACCGATGCCAGAAAAGCACATGAAATGAGTGAAACTGGCCATGCTCGCGGAAAGATTGTCCTGCGCGTTGCAGAGGACCCAAAATAAAGCCTCGCCTGGAAAACTACAATTCTACTGTGGTAAGAAAAAATGCATCAAGAATATCTTTCAGTGAAAGCGATTGATGCAAGTTATCTGATCACTTAAGCTGTCGAGTGGGGGAGAAAAATGCCAGAACAGCCAAAAAAGTCCAGGAGTCTTATACCGCTCTATATATTGATCGTTTTATTTTATACGGTTGCTTCATTTCAGGGACGTGAAGATACTGTCATTTCAGAGTCCGTATCTCAGGAGTCGGATTTCCAGGTTAAACTGAATGAAGGTGTACATTATAAACTCTGGATTGAGAATCCTAACGGTCCCGAGAAAATAGATGTGAAGATAAGCAAAGGTTCCGATATTGCGTTCCAAAGTACATTTGTATTGACACATTCCGGAAAAAGCTATCTCCCTTACCGTCCGGAATTTTCCGTGAAAGAAAACGGAATTTATCAGGTGCACGTTAAACCACTTAGTCTCGGGACTGTCAAGCTAGAAATCAAGAAATCCGGTATCTCGGGTTTTCAATAATTAAATTGTTTCTAAATTGTTTCGGATTAAATAATGAAGCATATTAGATAATGAAGCATATTAGATAATGACAGTATATCAGATAATGACAGCATTTTTGATTTTTACTGCGGCCTAATATGTTTTTTACCTGTTAACCCGTTATCATATTTTCTTGGAAAAGTATACTGAATTTAATGGTACCATCTTAGAAAGGTAAATCTCAATTTTATGGAACAACCATTGATCACCTTAACTGATGCAAAAAAGAGAAATGAGGTTCAATAGAGTAATTAATATAAAAATTCCCTATATTTTACTCAATATAAAACTGGAGGATTATTATGGATAAAGTCAATAATGTCAGAACGAAGCAGATTGACGCTAATCTTGAACATTTTAATATCAGTCCAAACAAAGCTTCTGATACTAGCCTGGGTTTTCCTGAAGAAGTAAGAGACTATCGTTATCGTTCAGCAGATTTCAGAAAAATTTGGGATTATTTAGGACTATTGTTTTCTATGTTACTAGATTCCTTTAAAGGGAAATACCCACTTCCAAAGAAGACAGCATTAGTGCTAATCCTCGCTTTTCTGTATCTCATAAGTCCAGTTGACATTGCTCCAGATATCTTTCCTTTAATCGGACTTGTGGATGATGTCGCTGTGCTTGCTTTTGCACTTAATTTTATTAAAGATGACCTGGAAAATTATAGAGCCTGGAAAATGAGCAACTGAGAGTTATTTTGTTCATCTATGGTCTAAATTTTTCTGATAGTTCCATCCTGAACATGGATAGATAATTATTTTCTTTTTCCGTACTTTCAGTAATTAGAGCTGTTTTTTATTAAGTATCTTATCTAATAGAGGTTTTAATTTCTTTCTGACTCTAGGCTCTAATATTTCTGTTACGCTCGGAGATATGGAGTCTAATAATATCCCATAAGAAACAGTACTAATGATTCCAATAATCAATCCTTCAACACCATTAATGACTTCATTAATTCTGAAAATGGTTCTACTAATTGATTCAATGACACTATTGATAGATTCCCTAATAGGGTTATGCTCAGGAACTTTTGGAGGAGAACCTATAAACTGACCTAAGGCAGAAGGCATATCTCCTACAGGCACAGTGGCAGTAATTTTGTTTGTTACGGTGTCAATCACGGAGACAGTATCGCTGTCACTATTTGCCACATATACCTTTGTTCCATTTTTGTTGATTGAAATTCCACAAGGACATTTATCTACATGTATGATATCTGTAACCTTATTTGTTGCTGTGTCAATTATAGAGACACTGCCTCTAGGAGTATCAGAAATTCCTCTGTTAGGGCTTTTATGGTTCGCCACATATACCTTTGTCCCATCAGGACTGACTGCAACGCCGTGAGGAGATAATTCTACCCTTTTTTCTGTATTGTTACCTGTATTGATTTCCACCTGGGCAACAACAACGTTAGTTGCTGTGTCAATTACAGATACTTTATCGCTTTCATCATGTGTCACGTATACTTTTGATCCATCCGGGGTTACTGCAACTCCATAAGGATTGACTCCTACATCTATATGTTTTAAAACACTGAGGGATGCTGTATCTATCACTGAAACTGTGCCGCTGCGCAGGTTCGCCACATATACCTTTGTTCCATCAGGCGTGACCACAATTCCCGTAGGATAGATTTGTACATCTAAATGGTATTTGGCATTGTTTGTTGCTGTATCAATCACAGAAACATTACTGCTATAATAGTTCGCTACATACACCGTTTTTCCATCCGGGGTAACTGCAACTCCCATAGGATTGGCGCCTACAGGCACCTTTGCTACAACCTTGTTTGTTGCTGTATCAATTATAGAAACAGTATTAAGGTAACTATTCGTCACATATACCTTTTTTCCGTCAGGGGCGATTGCAACTCCTTCTGGATCATCTCCTATATCCGCACAGTATTCAACTTCGTTTGTGGTTGTATTAATTACAGATAAATTGTCACTTTTTCCGTTTGGTACATATGCATATTCTGTATGGGAGTCAATAGATGATGGCGTAGATACGAACTTATATGAAAAGATAATTATAAGCGAGAGAAGAGTTATAAAAGCTAAAAATCCTATGTATGATTTACTCCCCCACTTCATTTATTCTCAACCCATTATTTTGTAAATCCTGATTCCTAGATTTTCCTAGATTTATTAATAGGACTTATTTACTTGAAATACAGCATCAAGTAAAATAAAAAGCTGGATCTAAATTGGACTTAAACAACTAATTGTCCAATCTTGTTAACTTTTCAGTTCAACTGCTTATCAAACAAGCAATTTATGGTAATAAAAACATATATCCAAAAATATATAAGAATTAGCATATTAATATTTAATAAAAGGCGATTATTTTAAAATGTTTGTTTTTTGCGCTGAAGCACGGCTTTTCCAAGATACACGAAAAAGATATTTAGCAGCCTAAACCTGTCAACGTATCCTAAAGCTACCTGTAAATCAACAGAACCCGGATAGATATATCCTTTTATTATATTTCCTCCTCAGGTTCCTCGAATTTCTCCAATTAAGCCGCCGTTTTGAAGTTTATTCATCTATAGGAATAATAACTACGAGTTTTCTATTAATCAGCACAGATTAGGAGCGCTTATATTCTATCTAAGTCTTATGAAGCCCGAGCAGGAAATTAAATGAAGAGTATATATGCTAAAGTCTCCAGCGAAAACGTGATCATCAGAATAGTAAGAAAAAACATAATTTACCTGCAACATAATTTACCTGCCGAAAGTCGGATTCAAGCAAAAAAACTATTTTTACAACAAAATAGTATTATATAAAAACACTTTTATTTAATAATTAAACCCCGCGTAAGGGCGACAGTTTTTCAATACATCTTCCCTGCTTCAAAAAGAAAAGTGTTATGTTATTCCTGCTAACTCAGAAGCTCTCTTAAGATGATCTGTACCAGAATTGCGAAATGTACTGGCCTTTTGAAAATTTTCAAGCCCTCCAGTACCATTTTTCGCTTCATTTGCTCCCTGCAACAAAAACTGACCTGCAGAATTATAGTCCTGAAGAGACTCCCGCCATTCATTCTGCGCATCTTGGAGTTTGGGAGATACGGTATATTGATCATTTTCCTGAGTGGCGTTCTGAGTATCATTTACTATTTGTTGTGCATAAACTGCGAGCGTGGTATAATCAGAATTGTTTGTAGCGTTGGATACACCGTCCAAATCTGTTTTAAGTATCTTCAAATGCTTCTGAACATTAGTTCCCCATGCAATGTCCTGGTAGGCTGACTTGAAGGTATTTAGCGGTGAATTTGGTCGAATCTGAGAAGTGTTTTCATTGTTTTGTGATCCAGCGAAACCCCTGACAATCAGTGCAACTGCCAGAAAAAACAATATAAAATAGATGTATTTTTTCATATACACGCCCCTAAAAGTCCAACTATGACTGTATAAATTAGGAATGGATGTATTATAAGATTTACGTTATTTTTTTATATTCGATATAAGTTATGGGAAATTTTTTGAGAAAGCGTGTATATTGAGACTTCTGAATCAGAAATAATGGTGAAACTTTAATTATTTTTCAGTCTCAAGATCATCGAGTATAGCCAGAATCTCATTTTTCAAAGCCGGGATATCTACTTTCACAGTATACCAAACATCTTTGAGATTAACCCCAAAATAATGGTGGATCAATCGGTCCCTCATACCTGCGATGTCACTCCAGGGAACCTGTGGATGCTTCTCCCGAAAATCCTTGGATAAATTTTTGGTAGCTTCGCCTATGATCTCAATCTGCCTGATTGTCCCTTCCTGAACCAGTTTGTTGGAGAGGAAATCAGCTCTTTCCATACCTTTGGTATACTCTTCAATCCACTCGATCGAATCAAGGATATGGTAGATGTAAACCAAGTCATTCTTTTTCATGTTGAGATCACTTTTGCTTCCCGCTTAATCCCATCAATTAGATACGGACTTATCGATTCTTCGGTAAGCAAATCGACCTTTAACCCGAGCAACTCTGAGAGTTCCCTCTCAATCCGCACAAGGGTTAACAGACCTTTAGTTTCGGAAAACACCACAAGAACGTCTATATCACTTTCCGGCTTTTCTTCTCCTCTTGCATAAGAGCCAAAAACAGCTACCTTCGTTGCTCCTTCCTTTTCAAGGAATGAAGAGATTTTTTCGAACAACTCTTTGTGCCGGGCAGCATTTTCCATGTCAGTATATTTTCGTTGTGATCATTTAAAGGTATGCTGGAGCGAAATGATGGCAAAAGAAGGAGAAAATAGATTTGACAAAGAAGAGGTTTGGAAGGATATAGCTTTTTTAATATGTTTCCGCCCCAGCCCCCCTCAAATCCTTCGATTGGAAATTCGAAGATTGTGCCGTTAATTTGAAGTGATTTAACTTTGAAAGAACATTGCAAAGAAACTCACTTATTTTACAGGTTCATAAGATTCGGCTGAAATGGAAAAAGATTTCTATATATCAGAGTATAAAAGTGTTTTTTAGAGATCGCAATTTTTGAACGTAAATTACTGTATAAGGCATTATATACGCTTGTTTGATTTAAGAACATTAAGGATCATAATTATGAAAATAAAAGATTTTATGTTGAATAATGCTTTAGCACCTTTGATTAGTACATTTTTTTCTGCATTTGCATTGTCTTTTTATTCCTGGTGTACTACTGGAAACTGGAGGAATTTGTTAGAAAAAATTCCTTCAATTTTCTATATTATCTTTCTCGGATTGATGCTCATCTGGCTTATTGGGCTGTTGGTAAAAAAAAGATATGGTGAAGTTCAAATATTTAACCAAGGTTCACCAATTGTTGTGATAAGAGTTCCCCCTTATGGTTGGAATAAGATAGGTGAATTTCCATATAAAGATGTAATTTGGGAAATTCAAGCTCCAAATGAATACTCATGGAGAGGAAGTTATTCAGATATAGAGCCTGAAGATATAGAAGTAAAAACCCCGCCTAGATGTCCACAATGCAAAACGGAATTGGAAGAAAAGAGGAAATTTTGGGGAGGATATAAATGGGAATGTTTTAGTTGCGGATTCACAAAAAGGAATTCAGAAAGTTGGTACATAGAGAAAGATCGAGCTGAAAAGATTGCTAAAAGGCAGTTTGAAATAAAAATTAATGAATTTCATGGAAGATAAAACGTTTTATTGCTACAACTTATTACCACACAAATTTACATTTCACAGAAAAACTCTTCTTTCTAATTTCACTCCCAAAACTTCTTCGTCTTGACATAATTCCTCTCCGCAATCAGAATATCCCTGTAAAACGCCTCTTCGTCCACCCTCATCTTTTCAATCACCCTTGACGCCGTTTCAGGCCCGATTCCCCGGCTGGCAAGCGCAATAACCGCCTTCTTCCCCTGCGAGCGGACTATGCTTGCGTTTCTGTAAACTCTCTGTATCCGCTTCTTTTCTTCGGCAGAGACTTTCACCTTTTTTGCCTGTTTTTTAACAAGGTTGATTTCCTCTTCTTCCCAGGGCTTGAGGGCTGCAATCATTCGGGACTCGCAGACAGGGCAGACGATTTCTTCAGGGACGCTCTTGACCTGCCGGCGGGAGGTCCATTTCTTACAGTTCGTGCAGAATAGAACAATTCTGTCGTTCATAATGCGTTCTTTAAGGGCAAGCACAATTGAACGGTCGGCTTTCTCCGGGGCGACCAGGTCTTTTTTCATGGCAAAGCCGGCTGAGCCGATCGGGGTCGGACCTGATACTTCGACAGAAATTTCGCCGGCTGCGAGTTTTGTAAGGACTTCTTTTGTCCTCGGGACGTCAAGCAGGTCGTGGAAAATTTCCCGGATAACCTCGTCGTACATCGAGGAACCCTGGTAGATTTCCAGCAGCTTTTTCATGCTTATCCGGTCGTAGTCAACGTCCCGGGATAGGGCTCCAAATTTTCGGGCCACGTGGACCATTTTCCATTTCATCAGAGTCGTGTTCTTCAGGGTCATTTCTATGATCGGCTCAACATGTTCAGGGCGAAGGGAAAGCAGCATATCTCGAATCTGCATAGGGCCTACCCGGCGTGGAAGGGTCAGCCGAATCCTGTACGGGTCTACTTCCTGGGCTACGCTGCTCCCGAAGCGGGCCGAAAGGAGCGAGGTCAGGACTCGAGCAAGGGTGCCGTTTGTATTATGGCCGAAACAAGCGTTCAAAGTCACAGCGTCTCCTTCGTTTTCGATCACGATTGTATCTGCGTCAGGCAGGGGGAAGCCTCCTTCTACATGCTCGCGCACTAGGCGGATCAGTTCGAGCACGGCGTTCCTTGCTACGGGGTATTTTGCCTGGAGCTTTTCGGCAATGGCTTCGTCGTCAAGTTCTGCGCGGATAAAAGCTGCAATTTCCGCTCTAAGCTTTCCTACATCCTGGGCTACCTCAAAAGGCACAGGGATTTCTTCGCCGGTCCAGCTTGGAACCTCTCCCATGCCTTCAACAGGCTCGACTTTGATCCTGTCTTTTGCCTGCTCGCGGTCCGGCATCTCAACGACCCGCCACATATATCCTTTCGTTATGAAAACGGCGCCTGGTTCTGCAAAATTCACGACAAAGGCTTCGTCCAGCACGCCGACCGATTTCCCGCTTACAATATCATAAATCTCGTACTTCTTTTCATCTGGGATCATGGACAGGTTCTCGTAATAGTATTCCCAGCTTTTCCTCCGTTTTTTCAGCACGTTTGAGCCTTTTTCGTGCCAGACAAGTTTGTAATCTCCTATCTGGTCCACAACCCGTTGCAGTTCCTCAAGCTGCAAGTTCCGGAATGGGTACGTCCGCCGAAGAATCCTGAGAATTTTATCAATATCAACCTCCCCAAAATCCATAACCATGCCTGCGATCTGGTTTGCCACGACATCCAGGGATTTTATATGCGGAGAAACCTCTTCAACCCTGCCTTCCAGTGCTGCTTTCGTAATTGCCATACTTTCCGCAGTATCGTCTGCTTCCATAGAAAGTATAGTACCTCTCGAAATCGAATGCAACTTATGCCCTGCTCTTCCTACCCTCTGGAGCAGCCTTGAAACCTGACGAGGAGACCCGTACTGGACCACCTGATCGACATTTCCTATGTCGATTCCAAGCTCCATTGACGAGGTGCAGATGAGGCCTTTCAGGGCTCCGGATTTGAAGGCTTCCTCAGCTTCCACCCGGGCTTCAAAAGAAAGCGACCCATGATGCACACCTATGGATATTCCGAGTCTCCTGAAACCGGCAGCTAGAGCCTCGGCACTCTGCCGCGTATTTACAAAAACAAGGGTTGACTGGCTATCTTCCACAATTTTCCGGATGCAGAGCAGGTGAGAGGCAAATTCGGGCTCGCAACCTACTGTTTTCGCAATTTTCAGGACTTCTTTATCCTGGATCTTCCCCTCGGCTGAAACTTGAGGGTTGACCACATCAAACTCAAGCAGCTTCAACAGGGCTACCTCAATTACAGTGAAATCTCTTCCGTTGCCTGCCAGGAACTTTGCAATTTCCCAGGGGTTCCCGACTGTTGCAGAAAGTCCGATCCTCTGAAACTCCCCTGAGATTTCCACAAGCCTCTCAAGCCCGACAGCGAGCTGAGCACCCCGTTTTGAACCTGCAAGCTCATGGATTTCGTCTATTACGACATGGGTTACGGTTTCGAGGTTCTGACGCAGGCGGGAGCCAGTAAACATTGCCTGCAAGGTCTCAGGGGTTGTGATCAGTACATCAGGAGGATTTCTTGACTGGCGCTGCCTTTCGCTTTGCGGGGTATCCCCATGCCGAACCTGAACCTTGATATCGAGCAACTTCCCGAGGATCTCAATTCGAGAAAGCATATCCCTGTTAAGGGCCCTCAAAGGAGTTATATAAAGGGCCGATATCCCCTTTCTGGCTTCGGGCTTCTTTTTCAGGATACTGTTAAAAACAGGCAGTACGGCGGATTCAGTCTTGCCTGAGCCCGTAGGAGCTATCAAAAGAGTATGCTTTCCATCCATTATGTGAGAAAATGACCTCTCCTGAGGCTCTGTGGGTTTTGTAAAACCAAGAGTTTTGAGAGCTTCCTGTATTTTTGGATGAAAGGTATTGAAAATGTTACGAAATATCATGTTTTTGTAATCGGTTTTTGGTTAAGATGTTCAATTATTGTGTTAGTCGACACCAGTATAAATAATTCTATGCAAGCATGGATAAGGTGGGCGAGAGAAATAGATATAGGAAAGAGAAGAGCTTCAGAAAAACGTGAAAATCAATATGAGTGTTCAAATATATAAATTAAATTATAATTTAAAACAAAATTTAAGTACAATTTTAAAAGTTGGGCCGAACGTTAGTAAGCATTGTTATTCTAAACTCTTTTATGCAGCACAACTCTCTTATTGACAAAGAAGAAATAATAATGAAAGCGATAATTCTAATTCATTCTTCTTAAATAATTGGATAATACAACCATGAAGTTACTGTAGAACTGCTTAACTCAAAAATACTTCTATATTTAAAGAATCAAATACTTCAATTCCTGGAGAAGCTATAGAAGGCCAATTTCCAGCCTCTTCTAGGTTTAACGGAAGTAAAAATTGCTGCTTTTGATAGTATTTTTTAAACATGGTAGAACACTGGATTAAGTTCTGTAAAAAAATATAAAGATTATGAGGTTTCTAACCCAAATGTACGATCGGGTATAGTTTTGAGACAGCCTGTTATAATCCTTTTTGGGTGAAATTAGGGAAAATATTCCTTATTTCATTAAACGAAGATCTCATATAGAAATAATCATCTACACTGCTAAATATTCTATGTTTGAAGTTATTAGGAAATCCGGCAATGTCGCGAATTCGCTGTAAATCTGGAATCAAGTTTTTGTATCTGTATATAATTTCGTTTTTTAGATATGAATTTTCTACCCAATAAATTCTTAATAATAAGTTCTTAATTTTTGACTTTACAGAAAATTGGCACACTACCAAACCTGGCTGCAAAACCAAATGAAAAACCGAAAAAAAGGATAGTTTTGAGCCTGTTTTTTTCAGTCTGAGAAAGAAAAACTAGAAGGACTCAAAACCCAATGCCCTTTTGAAATTTCAACCATTTCTTCATTTTTGTTTGCATTTTCCCATCCTGGCTCCTGCTGCATTCTTTTTTTGCAGGGTTTGAACTTTTCTTTCAAAAATGACAACAGCGAAAAACCGGAAATTTCTGGCCCGTTTCCTGAAAAACATGAGTTTAATTTTCCTCGGGCCGCAGTCCAGGCAGCGAGACCGGAGAAACCTTTTTCATCCGGAATCCTGGCTGCAGCCTTGGAAAAACTCCGTTTGGTCGGAACCGGTCCTACTTCCAAATCCGGAAAAAGCAGGCTTTTTGTGCAGGGATGTGTGGGGTTTTTGAAAACCTCTTCCGTTTTCCCGAGTTCAACAAGTTTTCCCGCATGCATAACCGCTACCCTGTCGCACATCTTTTTCACGACTTCAAGGTCATGGGAAATAAAAAGAAGGGTCAACCCCCGTTCTTGCCTGAGTTTTTGCAGCAGGCCAAGGATCTGGGCCTGCACTGAGACATCCAGAGCGGAGGTAGGTTCGTCGGCCACAAGTAAATCCGGCTCCAGCGCAAGGGCTCTTGCAAGAGCAGCCCTCTGGTTCTGCCCTCCGCTTAACTGAAAGGGATAGCGAGAATAAAGGCCCGGTTCAAGTTCTACCAGTTCCATCAGTTTCAGGGCTCTGGCCCTTGCTTCTTCCTTTGAAAGCGGAGCTTTCAGCCTCAGGGCCTCTTCTAGGCTTGTCCCAATCCGCATACAGGGATTGAGGGAAGAAGTCGGATCCTGAAAAAGTGGCTGGATCCGTGGCCTGATTTCCCTTAAAGCCCTGCCGTCCAAAGCCGTAAGCTCGATCCCGCAAAAGCACACACTTCCGAAAGTTGGCCGGATAAGCTGGAGCAGGGCAAGCCCCAGGCTCGTTTTTCCGGAACCACTCTCCCCTACCAGGCCCAGAGCTTCGCCTTTTTTCAGGGAAAATGACACTCTGTCCACAGCCCGGAAATTCTGTTTTCGATTTTTATCCATCGAGGGGCCGGTCATGAAACTAACAGTCAGATCTTTTACCTCAAGCATAAAATTACCTCAAGAATGCACAAATTACCACTGACATACACAAATCACCTCAGGTATGCACAATCCTGAACATACACAAATTGCCGCTGGTATGCACAAATCACCTCAAACATAGAGCCAGCACCTGCAAAAATGTCTGTTTCCCGTATCAAACAGGGGAGGATGCTGCCTCCGGCAACGGGCCATAGCTCCGGGACAGCGGGAATGAAACCTGCAACCATCGGGTAAAGCTGTTAAAGGAGGGCTCCGACCTAGAATAGGCTGCATGCCCCTTGCCGGGAGGGCAAAAAGCAGACCCCGGGTATAAGGGTGCAGGGGATTTTCAAAAACTGTGTCCTTATCTCCAAGTTCCACAAGTTCCCCGGCATACATCAGGGCAAGCCGGGTGCAAAGCATAGCCGCAGCCTCCAGGTCGTGAGTGATAAAGAGCAAGGCCTGATTTTTCGTTACTGCGCCAAGCAAGGTTATAATCCGGGCCCGGTTCAGGGAATCAAGCCCTTTCGTAGGCTCGTCTGCGAGCAGAAGGGAAGGGGAAAATGCAAGGGAGAGCGCAATCACAATCCTCTCACACATTCCCCCGCTGCATTCGTGGGGATAGGCTTTTGTCCAGGAATCAGGGTCAATCGCCCCGACCGAGCGAAGCAATTCGGGCATTTTTGCTGCGGCTTCTTTTTTAGAATATCCCGCCTGCCGGAGGGTTTCAAGGAGCTGTTTTCCAACCTTTTGCAGGGGGTTTAAAGCGCGGTTTTGCGGGATCAGAGCAAGTTCCCTGCCCCTGAGCCTGCGCATTTCGGTCGGGGCAAGGCCTAGGAGATTCCTGCCCTGATAAAGAATTTCCCCTTCACAGAGGGCATCAGGCTGAAGCAGACGCAGGATTGCATGGGTGAGCACGGACTTACCGGACCCGGTCTCCCCGATCAGCCCGAGCTTTTCCCGCACTCCAAGTTGCAGGTCTACGCAATCCACAGCTCTAACAAGTCCTGTTTCGGTCGGGAAAGTTACTTTCAAGCTTTTTATCTCTATGAGCTCCATCTGAATACCTCTTTGCTTTGGAAAGCCCTTCTAAGTTTGAAAATTACTGATTGATTTGAAAAGTCCTCACACCTTTGGAAAGATCTAATGAATCTGAAAATTCCTCAATCACATTCAAAGAAGGCTTGTTTTTCATGCCTCAGCTGCGGGGAAAGCCAGGGCTCCAGGCTGTAACCCAGCAGGGAAAGGGAAAAAGAAAGCCCGACCATTGCAAAACAGGGAGGTAAAAACCAGTTCCACAACCCAAGAGCAAAACCGCCTCCCGAATATACCTGGTGTAGCATCTGGCCCCAGTCCACAATTTCCGGGTCTCCAAGCCCGAGGAAGCTTAGCCCTACCCCGAGCAGCATATAGTGCTGGGCCCCGAACAGGAATTTTACAAGCGTAAGTGGGAAGACTGAAGGCAAAATGTACCTGAACATGATATGAAAATCACTGAGGCCCAGGCCCTTTGCCGCATATACGAAATTTTCCGTGGAAAGAGAGAGTACTTTTGCTCGGATTATCCTGGCCTGCGTCAGGCTCCCGAGCAGCCCCATAACCCCGCAGAGGAGATAGAGTCCCGGCCTCAGGTAAATGCTCAATACAAGGAGCAAGGGCAGCTGGGGAATGGTCATGAGCACGTCAAGAGTTCCTGAAATCACCCTGTCAGTGCGGCCGCCCAAAAAGCCTGAAAAGACTCCCAGGCCTGTACCCAGCCCGGTGGAGATGCAGGCGCCCAGAAAGCCGAAAAACAGAGTGGCCCGGCTCCCCAAAAGCAGCATGCTAAAAAGATCCTGCCCAAAATCATTGGTTCCAAAAAGATGATCCGGGCTCGGGCTTTCACAGGGGCTGCCGCTTATTTCCAAAGGGTCATAAGGAGCAAGCCAGGAAGCCAGGAGGGCTACGAGCAAATAAAGCAGCAAAAGGGCAAGCCCAGCAAGAAAGGCTTTTTCCCGGAACAGTTTACTTCCTTCTGCCAGCTTACTCCCCCCTAATTCGGCTTCTGATTCTCGGGTCTATCAGGGGATAGAGTAGATCGGCGGTGAGATTGGCGATGATTGTGAGCAGGGTATCAACTAGGAAAATCCCCTGCAAAAGGGGCAGGTCATGGGTTTCGAGAGCGGAAAATGTAAGCAGCCCAAGCCCCGGCCAGGCAAAGACGGTTTCTATGAAGACGCTGCCCGCAAGCATGTGGGCGCAGTGCAGAGAGGTCATGGTCAGCACGGGCAGGACGGAGTTAGGGAGAGCGTGCTGGAAAAGAATCCGGCTATCGGAAAAACCTCTTGCTCTTGCGGCCAGGATATAATCTTCCCCCAGGGTATCAAGCATGGAGTTTCGCATAAGGTAATAGATCCCCGGAACCGAGCAGAGGGTAAGGGTCAACACGGGCAGGAGGGCATGCCGGAAAAGCCCGGTAGGTTCCGTACCCGGCAGGCTCACGTAGCCCCCAAAAGGCAGCAGCCCCAGTCGAAAGCTGAATATGAAAAGCCCGGCAAAGCCCCAGCAGTAAGAAGGAACCGCTCCTACAAAAACCAAGGAATGGAGGAGGAAAGCATCCGTTTTCGAACCGTTTTTCCAGCCCGAACAGGTTCCGAGCCCTATGCCCAGGCCAGCAGAAAGGAGAGTCGAAGGTAAAAGCAGCACAAGAGTCCAGTATAGTTTTTCCCGGATAAGGGAAAAAACCGGAAGCCCATATTCAAAAGAATGTCCCCAGTTGCCTTTCAGGATGCCCGTAAGGTAGAGGAGGTATTGCTTTGGCAGGGGCAGATCCAGTCCAACCTCATGTTTGAAGGAAGCTACCAGTTCAGGGGGGGCATATCTTCCGATTTCCAGCAGCAAATCGGTCATATAATCCCCGGGCAAAGAGCGGAGGAGGAAAAAAGTAAGGGTAATGCTGAGAAGGAAAGCCAGCAGACCTGAGAAAAACCTTCTCAGGATGTACCTGTTCCCAATCTCTAAAACCATTTTTTTCCCTCCATGCCTTTTCAATTCAGATATACGCTTTTGATTCGGAAACTCAGCTTAAACTGCCTCATCGATTCATGTATCTGCGAGCTTTGAGTAAAGCGTCCTCAAACTTCGATTCAGGAAGCCTGGAAACTCACGGGTTTGATGTTCAAAAAGACCTTTTTATCCAGGATTCCAGCCTGCAAAGGCAGAACGTTTTCCCAGCCCGTAAAACGGTCAGTGCGGTAAGCCACGAGCGTACCCGTGCTGCAGACCGGAATGGTGGGTACGTCTTCGGCCAGGACGGCCTGCATCCGGTACCCGATTTCTTTCCTTTTGTCCCGGTCAGCGGTGTTTTTCAACTCTTCCATCAGCCGGTTATATTCGGGGCTGTCGTAGTGGTAGTAGTTGCTGCCTGCAGGGCTTCTGTAGAAATTATTCAGGTCTTCCAAATCGTCGTGCATGGTGCCGGGCATGCCATCGATGAAGATTGGACTCTCTCCTATTTGTTCAAGATAGATATCCTCTGGGACGGCCTCTAATTCCACATCAAAACCCAGTTTTTCCTCCCAGTCCATTTTTATGACGTTCAGGAGTTTTTCATCAGCCCTGTTCAGGTGAGACTTACCTCCGAGTGGGATTTTCAGGCGAATTTGATCCCCATTTTTATACCGGATCTTTCCATCGGAATCCACGGAAAAGTTATCTGAGGCCTTAAAAAGGGACCTTGCCTTCTCAAGGTCGTAGTCATATTTCCCGACGCAGTCCGGGTTTACAAAATCATGCGCAAGATTCGGGAGCAGGAATACGGTCTCAGTAGGTTCCGTGTTCCCCAGCATATTAGCGGCATTTTCCCGGTTCACGGCATGGCTTAAGGCCTGCCTGAAGAGGGGATCATTTGCTGGGAACTGTTCGCAGTTAAAGGCGATTTCATAGCCCGTAGCATCCGGAATGTTGTAAACTTTTATGTTATCTTTACCCTTGAGTTTCTCTGCCTCTACGGGAGTTATTTCGGGCAGCACGTCGATTTCCCCACTTTGAAGCGCAAAGAGCCGGCTTGAAGCGTCCGGGATCAGTTTCAGGGCCACCTCTTTTACATAGGGACAATCCCCGTGGTAGGCTTCATTTGCTTCCAGAAGGAAGTACTGGCCTCTCTCGGCTGCTTTGTACCTGAAAGGGCCAGACCCTATAAAGTGGGTATTGCCGGATGCGTATTCGTCATAGCTTGCGGGATTCTCAACGTTTTCCCAGATGTGTTTAGGAAAGATGGCAATGCCCGGGGAATGAGAAAGCCTATCCGGGAAGGTCGGATCCGGGTTTTCAAGATAAAAGACCGCGGTCTGCGCATCAGGGCATTCGACTCTCTCAACGGAGTTGAGCACAAAAGCAAGCTTGAGCTTTTTATCCTTGAGGTAATCATGGGTGAATTTGACATCTTCGGAGTTTACCGTTTCTCCATCCTGCCATTTTGCTTCTTTGAGCCGGAAAGTCCAGACCTTCGCGTCTTCTGAGGAGCTCCAGCTTTCTGCAAGCCAGGAGTCGTAGTTGCCGTCCCTGTTCCGGGTTACAAGTCCTTCATAGATCAAAGAGCCTGTGGGCACTCCCATTTTGTACCAGATGTTGGGCGTGATGAAATCTTTCTCCGAGGAAACCGGGATTACTACTCTGCCGTAAGGAATATGCCTGAAGTTGTGAGCTGCAAGGGATAACTCTTCCGCCGAGAGATGAGGCCCTTCTTTTCCAAGATAGCTGTATTCCATGTAGGATAAAATGGAACTTGCAAGTTCCTCGTCTGAAACGCAGGTGTCACCGCTGGAATCACCGGAAATTACGCTTGCTCCTGCAGGCAGGATACAGGCCGGCAAAAAAAGGCCCAGGATAAATAATAAGCAAAACCATGAGCGTACAGGTTGCAAAGAGTTTTCTTTTAAGATTCTGAATTTAAAGGATTTGAGATTCACAAAATTCCCTCCTTCTTTTCCTTACGGGATTTTCCCAGAGCCCTGAACCCAGCCGCAAGCCCTATTGCCCCTCCTAGAAGTCCTGGGCCTGCAAAAGGCAACCTGCCGGGTTTTTGGTCAGAGGCATTCCCAGGATTAGAGACCATATCCCGGGCTTTGCCGGTTGAGTCCCCAGATTTGGAATAAGAGGAGGATGAGACAACTACTTCCGAATTACCCTGTACTTTTCCTTTCTTCTGTCCGAGAACCTCTTCCCACTCCCCGCTAAAAATTCCATCTCCTGAAGCAGGGGCTTTTACGCTGTAGCTTACTTTATCCTCTTCAAGAAGAGCAAAAATGACATGTTGCCCCTCAACCCGCACCCGGGTTTCAGGCAGGGAGCTATTGAGATAGATGAAACCCTGTGGAAGTGTTTCAACAATGCCCCCTGTCTCAAAACCCGAAACATTCAGCTGCACTTCAAACTCCGAACCCGGAGCCACAGATGGCGGAAGCGTTCGCTCGACCGTACAGGAGGAGTCTGTTCCGGCTGCAAGAGCCTGGCCCGGGAGTGTTGAGAGCAGCACACAAAAAACCAGTGCGAGCGCGCATAATGACAATGAAGATTCATTTTGTATCATTCTAAGCTCCTGAAAAATCTGAAGGTGAAATAGCATTTTCTTTTTCGATATATTCCGGAATTGCGCAACCGTTATGTTCAGATAAACACATCGATATATATAGTTTTTTGAGAATTATCAGTAAAATGGTCTGTGAGACAGCTATGGAACAGCCTAGAACAGCCCATAAAACAGTAAATAGAACTGTAGCTAGAACTGTAGCTAGAACTGTAGCTAGAACTGTAGCTAGAACTGTAGCTAGAACTGAGATAAAACTGTAGATAGAACTGTCCCTAAAAAGGCCTCTAGAACGTCCCTAAAATTAAATTGAAAAATACAATATATGAGGAAAAACAATGTCCGAAAAAATGATTTCAGAAAATGGGAATTATCCGGAACATAAAGCCCATAAACCGATATTTATAATAACCGGGGAGCCAGGCGAGGGGAAAACGACCCTCCTTACCCAAACCCTTTGCTTCCTCGGAGCAAAAGGAATTCGCTATTCAGGAATCCTGGCCCCCGGAAAAATAAAGAACGGTGCAAGATACGGCTTTTCCGTAAAGGATCTCTGGACAGGAAAATCAGTTGAACTCTGCAACAAAGAAAACAAGACCTGGATTAGGCATGGTTCCTTTTACTTCAACCCTGACGGGGTGTTTCATGGAAAAAATGCCCTTTTAACCTCGGAAAAAGTAGATCAAGACCTTGTTGTAATCGATGAAATAGGCCGCTTCGAACTGAATGGGGAGGTCTGGGCCGAAAATGTGGACAGGTTGAGATCTCTCGTGGATTTCCCGATGATCTGGGTGGTGCGAAAAAGCCTGCTTGAAGCCGTGATCCAGAGATGGAATGTAAAAAACAGCTTTGTATTCGAGGTGGGAAAAGATAGACCCTCCTTAATTGCAGAGAAGATTACCAATCATCTCTCCTCAAATCCTCGGTTTCAGAATAAATGATGCATTATTCACCGCCGGGGCTGGGAAAAGCCTTCCTATAACTATACCGTATTAAAATCTGAAATTATTCATCCTGAGAAGTTAGCAGATATCCCAACTTTGGTGGCACTATCTTTGAATATATTATCCGGTTTTTCCATTTCATCCAGACCATTTACGGGCAGCTCAAATATGAAAGATGACCCTTTTCCCTGAACACTTGTAAACCATACTCTGCCCTTATGCAAATCAACAAACTGTTTTACCAGAACAAGCCCAAGGCCAGTACCTCCGTACTGCCGGTTCATGCCCGAATCGATCTGTTTGAAAGGCTCAAAGAGGTATTTCTGATCTTCAGAAGATATACCTATTCCCGTATCTGTGACCGAAAATATAGCTCTGTTTCCGCTTTTTTTACAGTAGACAGAGACTTTTCCTCCTTCCGGGGTAAACTTGACAGCGTTGCTTACGAGGTTATAAAGGATCTGAATAAGGCGGCTTCTATCCGCCTGAATATCTCCAATATCCAGATCCATATTAAAATCCATTTCAAGGGATTTAACCTGAGCAAGGGGCAAGATAGTGGATTTCACCTCATCGAAAACCGAGCCAATAGAAAACTCACTGTAGTTAAGTTCCATTTTTCCGGCTTCTACTTTTGATAGGTCAAGGATATCGTTTATAAGTCCAAGGAGATGCTTTCCGCTGACAGAGATGTTATTAACATATTTTAGCTGCTTTCCGTTGAGATCCCCAAAAACTTTTTCGAGCAGGATATCCGAAAAACCAATAATGGAGTTAAGAGGCGTCCTCAGCTCGTGACTCATATTGGTAAGGAACTCACTCTTTGTGCGGCTGGCAGCTTCCGCTTCCAGTTTTGCCTGGAGGAGTCTCTCTTCGGTTCTTTTACGCTCGGAAAGGTCAATGAAACATTCAACAAAATAAGCTTTGTCCTCTATAGTTACTGGAACCACACTCTTAAGTATCGGGATGACTCCCTTTTGAGCATTGATGATCTTTCTTTCTGAGTTATCCACACTCAGTCCAAGATCACTGATAGGGCATTTTCCAACCTCTGCAGGACAGATAAATTGGTGACATATATTTCCGACAATCTCTTCTTTTGATCTCCCTATCGTTTTAATTGCAATGGTGTTTACATCAACTATTTTATGGCTAGAAGCCTCGATTAACAATATTCCGCAAAGGCTTTTTTCCAGTAAAGCACTCAATATCTCTCTTTCTTTTTGAACCAAACGTTCTGATTCTTTACGCAAAGTTATGTCCCGGATGATTATCAGGAGAGTTTTTCTTTGGTCACACATGGCTAAGGAATTAACCTCTACATCGAGGATACTATTATCTGACCTTTTGATCTTCGTCTCAAAAAACGCCGATCTGTTCTCCAGAGTTGCGTTCAATGCATTCTGGAAGCTGGGAAGAGATTCTTCAGTAAACAGAGAAAGGAGGGAAATTTTTTCAAGATGGGCCCTATCATATCCGAGAAGTTTACAGCCTTTAGGGTTAACTTCTAGAATACGCTTCCCATTTGTTATAAAAATTGCATCATTGGACTGCTCAAATAGAGCCTTATATATTTCTTCTTTAGCCATTAGATTATCCTCGGCCAGTTTACTTAAAAGCGGATTATTTTCTCATTTTTATCTCAGGTTCAGTAAAGGCACTTTTCCGGGATTGAAGAAGTTTAAATTATAATCAATGATTATAAAAAGTTTTAAAGCAACAACTATACAAATTTTATACAGTAAAAATACTTATCACATTTTATTATAAAGATTTTTTTGTCGAAGATGAGATCTGGGGAAAATATGATTAAAGATATTATGCAGGATACTAAGGTAAATGACAATACAAAAATATGGAAAATGTAGATTGAATGATGAAATATTTTTTGAAGTCTATGACCAGTGTATTTTTGAAAGATCTGGCATCTGACAACTTTCCGTAAAATGCAGGAAAATAGAAGTTAAAGAATAAGTTAAGCACCAGACTAAAAAACCTTTACAAAAATTTAGAAACTCTTCGAAAGTCCTCATCCGGGATATAAGTTCCAGATTATGCGTCCAGAAACTCAGGGAATTTTATGACTTTCTTTGTTCCATCCAGCAGTAGACTTCATCCGAATTAAGTTCTATGCTGCCCGAGGAAGATACCGTTCAGGCTTCTCCGGAATAAAAAAGAAGGGGACTTTCTCCCCCAACTGGACCGTCCGCTTAGAAGGACAAACTCGGACCTACAGAACAAAATTAAGTCTGAAATCAATCAGTCTTCTCTTTTCATCTGCGGGAAGAGAATTACTTCCTTGATGGATTCCAGGCCCACAAGGATCATGGTAAGCCTGTCGATTCCAAGTCCCATACCTCCAGTTGGGGGCATTCCGTATCCGAGGGCATTTACAAAATCGTAATCTATGGTCTGGGCTTCAAGGTCTCCTAACTTTCTTTTCTTGTCCTGTTCTTCGAACCTTTTTTGCTGTTCAAGAGGATCATTCAGTTCGGAATATCCGTTTGCCAGTTCCCAGCCGTTCAGGAAGAGTTCAAACCTCTCTACAAAGCCTTCTTTTGACCTGTGGTTCTTGGCAAGTGGGGAATTTTCAACAGGGAAATCATAAATAAAAGTCGGATTTATCAGTTTGTCCTCTACCAGGCCTTCAAAGAGCAGGGCAAGGAATTCTCCGTAAGTTTTTGCCTTTTC
>NZ_DAGK01000012.1:344478-348997 GCF_002495725.1 Methanosarcina sp. UBA411 | reverse complement strand
GCACTGTATCTGTAATTGACGCAACCACATACACTGTTATTGACACGCTTGATATAGTAGCTCCCTTTTGGATCGATGTCGCCCCAAATGGAAAAAAGGTATACGTAGCTAACCGCCTCAATGACACTGTATCTTTAATCGATATAGCAACAAACAAGGTTGCAACCATGGTGGTGGATGATGGAATCTATCCGCACGGAGTAATTAAAGTCAACCCGAAAGGAACAGTGGTATATTTCAATGGAATAAAGGAAGGAGTAAATGAGACGAGAGGGAATACCAACGCTGTCTATGTAGTTGACACAGCTACAAATAAGGTTATAGCCAGGGTAAAGGTAGGAAACTGGCCTACTCAAATGGTAGTCAGTCCTGATGGAACAAAGGTGTATACAACGGGCGGAAAGACTGTCTCTGTAATTGATACAGCGACAAACAATGTTACAGCCACAGTGGATGTAGGAGATGAGTCTTTTGGAATTGCCTTTGCAAATTTTACAGATTCCAATTCAAGTGATCTGAATACAAAGACAAACTCTGCTAAGAGAATACCTGTCGGATTTAATTTTTTGATTATCATGATAATCATTGTATTGTATATCCGGAAGAGGTCTACTTGAAGTTCAAGTGGAAAACTGCATGTATTTGTACAATGAAGAACGAACGGAAATGTGCCAAGTTTTCTGTAAAATTACAAATTTAGGAAAGTTTTTGATTCAAAAATCTATACCAATAGATCAATTTTTCCTATAGTATACAAAAACTTGACTTAGAATTTACAGCAAATCGCGACACTGTCACTATTTCTCTAAAAAATTGGTTTTTAGAGTGTACCTTTATTGGGAAAAGTCTAAATGCATATTTATTATCTAAAATAAGCATTTGATATCCTTAGTTTTAACACTGATTTGGAAGGACTCTAATGAACTTTCTTTATGCGCTTATTGCCCTGAAGTATACAGCATTTGTTTAAAAAATACACATGAAATTCTTCGAATAATAAGCATAAATAAATGAAAGTGCTTGAAAGCAATTTGAAAGCACTTTCATACCAAGCTAAAGGTGAAAAAAGTATAGAATAATCAGGTTAATTCAAAAGCCGCCTGCAAAGCAAATTACCGCGTAAGTCCTATACTATAAAAGCGTATAATATAGAAATCAAGATTTCATTTTTCGAGGTGTATTATACATGAGCATTTATGTAATGCACTTTAATGAAGTCGATAGGACAAATTTGCCTGAGGTAGGGGGAAAAGGCTCTAATCTGGGAGAAATGAGCAAAGCGGACTTTCCTATCCCGTCTGGATTTTGCATTACAACATCAGCTTATCGTGATTTCATTGCAGCAAGCAATGAGATCGGAAAATTCTTGGATTTGCTTGACCAGTTAAAACCGGAGCAACCTGACGAAATTAGCAAGCTGGGAAAGCTGATCAGGGACCACTTACTAACTATCTCCATACCCCAAACAATTGAATCATCCATCCTTGATGCATGGAAAATTGTAGGTGAAGAAAAGGCTTATGCAGTTCGGTCAAGTGCTACAGCTGAAGATTTGCCGACTGCCTCTTTTGCTGGCCAGCAGGAGACTTATTTGAATGTAAAAGGAGCAGATCAACTCCTTCAGGCCGTGCGGAAATGCTGGAGTTCGCTGTTCACTGACAGGGCAATTATCTACCGTATTAAAAATGGATTGGATCACCGTTTGGTTTATTTATCCGTAGTGGTGCAGCAAATGGTATTTCCGGAGGTTTCCGGGATTATGTTTACCGTGGATCCGGTCACCGGGAACAGGAATACTATTTCCATTGATGCTAGCTTCGGGTTGGGTGAGGCTCTCGTCTCAGGAATTGTTTCCGCCGACTCTTATCAGGTCCGCGAGGGTCAGATTGTCAAAAAGCAAATTGCGGAAAAGAAGAAAGCGGTTTATCCGGGCATAGAAGGGGGAACAGTGACTCAGGAACTCGCTCCTGAAATCCAAAGCAAGCAAGCTCTTTCTGATGACAAGATTTTGGAGCTAGCCCAACTCGGCCAGAAAATAGAAAAACACTACTGCTCGGAACAGGACATTGAATGGTGTCTGGCAGAGGATCGGTTCTATATCTTACAAAGCCGTCCTATTACTACTCTCTATCCCGTTCCTAAAGTGTCTGGAACTAAACTTCATGTATTTCTATCGATTGCTCACCTGCAAATGATGACAGATGCCATGAGACCTATGGGGATTTCTATTTTTCGGGGAATATTTCCCTTTGGAAAAGACTCCGTATCCTTTTCCAATCCAATGATCGCGGAAGCGGGAGGCAGGCTCTTCCTCGACGTCACTCCTCTTTTGCACAATAAAGCTTTTCGGCGATATTTTATCTGGAGAATTGCTATTGTGGATGAACTAATGAGAGATGCTCTGGCAAAAATAATATCAAGCGAGATCTTTCAACAGGAAGCTAAAGCAAGCAAAGGCACAACGAAACAGGTTTTTGAATTATTCAAACCAATGCTTCCATTTTATCTAAAAGGTATCCCTGTGATTGTTGACAATTTATTCTTCCTGGATCCCTCTGGCATTATTGAGCGAGCCACATCTCCTATGGAACAGATCATCAATAAGTATAGATACAGTATAACGCAGGTCTCAGGGACAGAGCAGATTAAAAGGGTTCAGGAAAGTATGGAAAAGTTATTTCAGGAACTGAATAGCAGCATGATGTACGTACTGTTATCATTCATCGTCCTGCCAATTGCTGGCCGTCTGACCAGGCTATGGTTGGATGAAGACCTTGATGTTGACGCGCTGAGTAAATCTCCTCCTGGAAACGTGACCGGTGAAATGGGGTTAATGATTGGGGATCTGGCCGATACAGCACGAAAATATCCTGAAGTGATAGATTATCTGGAAAGAGCGGAAGACAGAACTTTCTATCAGGGGCTCAGTAAAGTAAAAGGTGGGAATATATTCAGGACCGAGCTGGACAGGTTCATGGAGCTCTATGGCATGCGTTGTCCGGGTGAAATCGATATTTCAAACACTCGATGGTGGGAAGCCCCTACCCTACTTGTTTCATCCATTCTTAACCACATAAAAAGTAATGCTCCAGGTGAACATCGAGATCGGTTCAGACAAGGCCGGAAGGAGGCTCAGGAAGCTATACAAAAACTTCTTGAACGTATTAGCAATACCCCTGCTGGAAGCCTCAAAGTAAGACTCATATCCAGACTTCTTTCCATTTATCGAAATTCTACAGGCCTACGTGAATTTCCAAAGTATGTCATTATTCGATTTTTTGATATCTATCGGCAGGCCATCCTGGCAGAAGCACAAGTTTTACATCAAAAAGGAGTTCTGGAGAGGAAAGAAGATGTATTTTATCTTTATTTTGATGAGCTGATTGAATTGTTAGAGGACCGTTTTAATGAAGACCTGAAGCAGCTTATAGACTCCCGTAAAAGAGCCTACGAACAGTACCAAAAGTTGACTCCTCCCCGGGTTATGACCAGTGAAGGGGAAGTTATTACGGGGGTTAGGAGCGATGTCGAGGCTCCGAAAGGTGCTTTAATCGGGACTCCTGTTTCAGCCGGGGTTGCAGAAGGATACGTAAAGGTTATCCTCAAACCCGAAGCTGCAAAGCTGAACAAAGGTGATGTTTTAGTAGCGCCTTTTACTGATCCAGGCTGGACTCCCCTATTTTATTCCGTTGAAGCCCTGGTGGTGGAAATTGGTGGAATGATGACACACGGCTCTGTCATTGCCCGAGAGTATGGTATCCCTGCTGTTGTCGGCATCGAAAATGCTACCAAAATCTTAAAAGACGGCCAGTACGTACGTGTTGATGGTACCAGAGGTTTTGTACAGATTCTGGAATGAGAATAATCTTAATCAGGTACTTCAAAAAGGGCAGGATAATCCTGTTTTAATTGCACTAGAAGTTCTTTATCTAATTTTGTATCATAAAGGCTTTTCACTTTAGAAAGCTGGTCAAGTGATAAGCCATAGACCTCTCCAAGATTAGCTCCTTTAAGGTTAGTCCGCTTAAGGTTAGCTTCTGTAAGGTTAGCTCCTTCAAGATTAGCCCTTTCAAAGTCAGCTTCTTCAAGGTTAGTCTTTGTAAGATTAGTTCCTTCAAGATGAGCCTCTTTAAAATTAACCCATTTAAGATTAGCTCCTTGAAGGTTAGCTCCTTCAAGATGGGCCTTTTCAAGGTGAGCCGCTTCAAGATTTACCCATCTAAGGTCAGCCCATACGAGATTAGATTCTTTTAGGTTAGCCTCTTTAAGATTAGCCTCAAAAAGGTCAACTCCTTTAAGGTTGGCTCCTTTAAGGTTAGCTCCTCTAAGGTTAGCCTCTATAAGGTTAGCCTTTTCAAGGTTAATTCCTTGAAGGTCAGCTTTTTCAAGGTCAGCTCCTTTAAGACTAGCTCCTTGAAGGTCTTTCTTCTCTGAAATATCCATTAATAAATAATCGTTTTAGGATTAAAATAAAGATTACTATACTGGAGAAATATCTTCTACTTCTCAGTATTACCTT
>NZ_DAGK01000012.1:331498-344300 GCF_002495725.1 Methanosarcina sp. UBA411 | reverse complement strand
TTACCTTCTACTTCTCAGTATTATCTTCTACCTCTCATTATTCAATTTCTCATTATATTTTCCGTTTCCAAATTACTCATCTATTTTCCAGGTTTTATGCTATCTATACTTCTTATTTTTATTCTGTTTTCATTCTTGTTTATTCATTCTTGTTTATTTTTTCTTGTTTTACAGCATAAGCTTCTAAAAAATTAATGAGTGCAGTTATCCCTTCATCAAAATTTTCTTTATATCTCTGGTATAATTTGCTATTCACGTCGATAGGATATGCTAAATCAATTAATTTTGCATGTGCATTCTTCGGATGCTGAAGATCAATTACAATCAGAACACTAGACGCGATAAACGTTTTTTGATTTTGATTTAACTTCTCTTTAATCAGATTTAGTTGAATTATAATTTTTCTTAAAGTAACGTCTTTACCTGCGTTTATTTTATCAAATTGTTCCCGCAAGAAGATCTCAGAATTTCTACCTATTTTTGCCCTGTTTCCATCCTCTATTGGAATAGCACGCCAGCCTCGAGTAGAAGATTTAGTGTAACGATCATATAGACTCATTTTTATTTTTTTAAAAAAAGTGCCAATCCGGTTTTTTTCTCTGGAGGTTGATAGTTGGGATCTAGATGCCGTACTTTTCCCTATTTTTATATCCAGAGCCACAAGTGAATGTTTTTGGATTCCGTAAAACATATTTTGCATTACTATAACATTCTTACCCATATTCCTTATTTCTTGGTTATCTTGATTGGTTCGTTCTGTATAAGGTATAATATCTTGAAGTCCACCTGGATTCTTATATATCTCATATTCTTTCTGATTTGTTCTCTTTGCTATTTTCCTTCCCTCATCTATTTTCCGAAAATTTCCAGCATGTCCTGCCATTAAAATGAGATTTTGAGTGATATTTAAAATGACATTTAAGGATTGTTTTCGGATTGTTTTAAGTCTTATACCCATTACCCATCATATCTAATTCTTGCTTCTTATCGGATAACTTTACCTGTATTTGCTGAACTCAGTTAGTTCTGAGGGTTTTAATCCAGGATTTTGGAACTATATTTATTACTATATTTATTACAAGAAGATGCCAGAATATCTATTGCTACAGGTGTGATGGAAATTGCACTAAAAATTCCTTATATCTATACTTTCAAAAATTGGCGGTCAGTAGCATCTATGCTTTAAAAGAATAGGTTAATTAAAGTTTTTAGATTCATTCTAAAGAAAAAAATCGTTATTTCCCAAGTGCGATGATAACTTATATTATGCCCAAAATATTATTTAGGGAAAATACAAATTTTGCTTATTATAGCTTTGCTTATTAGAGTATGGGGGATAAAATGAAAGAATTATCTAATATAGAAGAAAAAAGTAATGAAGTCCAAATTCCAATTGGGCCAATCTATCTTAACGGGATCCTTGATATTCCCAAAGGAGCCAGGGGAATTGTTGTTTTTGCGTATGGTAGTGGGAGCAAAAGCTCAAGTCCACATGACGAGTACATTGCACAGGAACTTAATAAAAGTGGTCTCGGAACTCTTTTACTCGATCTATTGACAGTAGATGAAGGAGGAATCGAGATGTTAACACGTGACTCCCATTTTGATATAGAAATGCTTTCAATAAGGCTTATTGATGTAAGCAGATGGCTTTTAAATAGATCTGATACTAAAGGGCTTAACCTGGGTTATTTAGGCACCAGTACAGTGACTCCAGCTGCAATAATAGCTGCAAGAGAGCTCAAGGATGTTGTAAAAGCAGTCGTCTCTAAGGGAGGACGGCCTGACCTTGCTGAAGATGCCTTAATGTATGTAGAGGCACCTACTTTGTTTATTGTAGGCGGAACAGATGACGAAATAATAGATTATAATAAATGGGCTTTAGAGAGAATGGTTATAGCAGATAAGGAACTTAAGATCATTCCAGGTGCTAGCAATCTTTTTGAAGAGCAGGGAACTTTAGAAGAAGTTGCTCATTTGGCATGTAACTGGTTTAAAAAATATCTCCTATAAATTAGGTAATGTTGGCTAATACAATAATCTATAGCACAATTTTTGGTCATGCATAAGTGGCTAGTTGATATTTTCGGGATATTTTTTAAGTACTTTATTAGTTTATAAGATACCAACTATAATTTCCCATTGCACAAGATCTTACTATTGAAAGTTTGTCTTTATCGCATTCTTTGTTCACTTTCTTTGTTCACTTTCTTTGTTCATTATTTCTTCGATTCAAAAATACATTCTGTTGCAGAACAAAACCCTTCGCTTTCCAGTTCAATTGTTGAATGCTCGATGTGATATTCTTCTAATTTGCTTTTAATAGATAGCCTCATCTTATCTGGTGTCTGTAGATATTTGTCTTCCACAACAACATGAGCTGTTAAAAGATCGGTTTCTCCTTCCAGAGACCATATATGAAGATCATGAACCAATTTCACACCTTCAACCGATAAGATAGATTCCTTAATTGCATCAATATCAATATTCTCAGGGACACCTTCTAGAAGAAGGTTAAGCGTTTCCTTTGCATTTTTAGAAACTCCCCATAATACAAAAATGGTGAATCCTATTGTCATTATAGGATCAATAACGGGTTTGTCCCAGAACCTCATAATTATCGACCCGGTAAGCAGGGCTATCCATCCTAAAAGATCTTCTAGAAGATGCCACGATAATACTTTCTCGCTCTGGCTCATCCCTTTCTTCAATCTTAAATATCCCAGTCCATTTATAGCAAGTCCAATAACTGCAATTAAAGCCATTCCATCAGCGTTTACAGGCTCTGGACTGATCAGACGCGGGATTGCCTTGGCAAGTACAAACAACGACCCGGCTATAAGTACAATAATAGTAAATGTTGCAGATAAGAGAGATAACCTTCGATATCCAAAAGTCATTTTACTGGTTGCAGGTTTTTTTGCTTCCCTTTCTGCGTACCAGGCTATTATTAACGCAAAACTGTCAGCAAAATCATGCAATGCATCAGCTATCAGTGCTAAGCTGTTTGTTAAGAATCCTCCTATCAATTCTATGACTGTAAAGAGTATGTTTAAAGCCGCAGCAAATCCCACATTTTTTTCCCTATCACCCATAAATAGTTCATTAACTACGTTGTTGTTAAACCTTATGTTCCTCTGGAACTGAGAACTCAAATTATTAAGGTCTGAAATTGTTCTTGATTTCTTAAAATGTCTGTAACGGAATTAATCAGCATTGAAAGGAACAAAATTGTCTAATACAAAAATCGAGTATGTTGTAATTAATTCAAATTTTGTTATTTATAATAAAAATAGAAAATATTTACTTGATATCTGGGTCTGGGAAAATTATATCAGATATAATTCAACCTAGGAAAACCCTTCAATCTATGGCGGCAGGATAGTATGGACTTCTACTATAACTCAAATTCTTACCAGCAAATCTGATTACAGTCCTGCTTTCAGGAGTTTACTCTTAAAGTAGTCCTTATTAATAGTGTTTTTTCCAGGATAGCAACAGTAAGGGTTTTCAAATTTTGAATCCGTTGTAAAATAGCAGGCTCCTCTGCATCCTCCCCTACAAATAGCCCCTTTATCACAATCTTTACAGTTGCCTGTCAGCATATTAGTACCGAAATTTCTATTATAAGCAAAATTTCCTTCTTTATACCAGATTGTAGATAAAGATTCTTCACGCAAATTGCCTTCTATAAATTCATCCGAATAGAGGGATTCACAACCTTTAACATTGCCTGTACTACCTATCCCTACAACTCTCAAACCTGCTTGGCATCCTGACCATGCGCAGATTGTCCCGAGCTGGCCTCTTAAGTAGAATTCATTTTCATCAAAATATCCGATGTTGTCTCCTGCATAGATAGCAATCTTTTGTTTATTACGCTTTTCTCTAATAAATCGGGTAATTAGGGGTACTTTTGCAGGATCAAGGAGAAGACCCTTTTTATCAGCCATATTTCCCATCGGGTTAACGATCTGCATCTGCCAGAGCTTTATTCCCTTTTCTACAAGTAAATCGTACATTAACCATAGATCTTCAAAGTTTCTATCTATTAAACTGGTTACAACAGCTATAGGGATACCTTCTCTGTTAAGTATGTCAAAGGCTTCCATTACCTTTTCGAACGAAGTGCTTACATTTCTCATATTATTATGATTGTTTTCCATTCCGTCAAGAGAAATTCCTACGTTAGTTAATCTGGCATATTTTATCTGGGCAATTTGTTCATCTCCAAGTAAAAGCCCGTTAGTAATAAGATTTACACCAACTCCCTTCTCTGATAACTTCCTGGATATTTTTTCCCATCCTTCGTATAAAAAGACTTCTCCCCCAATAAAAGTTACCTGCTTGCATCCTAGATCTGCCAATTGTTCGGCTACATTAAGACATTCATCAACCGTGAGTTCATTTTCTCTGGCTTTTCCTGCCACAGAACCGCAGTGCTTGCACCTCATATTGCATTTTAGTGTAAGTTCCCAAACACAGAATTCGGGTTTGTATTCATCTGGATTCATCTGTATTACTCCGTATTCATAGAGCAATCTAATCAAAAATCTGTAAAATAGATTTGAGCATTTAGCGTGTTCTATTAATTTACACATTATTGAATGTTAATTTATAAATAGTCTAAAAAAATAAAATATGGAGGATTGAATGCTAATATATTATCTAAAAAATTTAAAATATGGAGGATATTAATTTTTAATTTCTTTTTTTTAATCAGGACTTCTGCATCTGTGAAACAAAATCAAGAACATATTATTTTTTAATATCAGTGTATTTTAATTATTTTGATCCTCTTTTTTGTTACCGATCTTTTTGCTACTGATTTTGTAGTTCAAATGCATAAGTTATACTTTATTTTCATTCTAGAGGCACACCATACAAAGGCCTGACCACACCATATATAGGAACAGGTCGAGGCTCAGCTATCGGTGGTATGTACACACACCCGCCCCCAGGGTATAAAATCAAGATATTTTTACTAACAATCATCGCTTCACCATCCTAATCATTTATTTGGACTAAAACTGGATTGTATAGTCATTATTATTCAAACAATATAATTCATATGGAATCTTAATTTAGAAACATATAGTTCTCCCAATTATTGATATATTTGTTTAATTTATGTCTTATAGGTCTAATTGAGTACATAATTTACTAATTGGAACGTTCTAATTCACAGCTATCAAAAAAATAGAAAAAAGGAATTATGTTGAAAATAAGGCTGGAATGTGAGCAAGGATAGCGCTATCAGGAAATTTTCAATATTCAATAATAGTTTCAATAAAGGGCTCTGCAAGTTTCATTACATCTTCTTTAAAAGAGCATATATCCTTTAAGACCGCAGAATTTTCGCCCCGTAAAAGTTCCTGTTTGAGTTTTTTACCCAGGATATCATCCTTTCCTGCTGCCAGCCTGAGCACGATGGAGCCAGGAAAGATTTCAGTCCGACAAGTTAGATTATCACAGTCTCCGTCCGTGATTCCGAGAATAGGAATCCCTAGCCTGGACAGGATGTCGCCTGCTATGGCTGTGGTGTCATCTCCCACGGTAACTGCAAGTTTGGCGTCACCAGCCAGTTCAAAAGTATCTTCAGCGGCATGGTCTATAAATGCGACTCTTCCTGCGGCTGGTCTGGAAGAAATACTTAATCCTCTGCCATGCACCTTAAGTTTCCGGGCTTGCAGTGGAAAGGAATTTCCTCTTCTCAGATCTCCGCTTTTTACCCAGGCTTTTGCAAGGTCTACAGGGTCTCTTTTTTCGTAATTATGAAGTTTTTCGAGTCCATGCTCTTTTATTTCTCCCCCCTCGATTGCAACAATAAAACCATTTTCGGAGACTATGCTTACCTTGGAAGAAAAGGCTTTCCCGATTATGATCCCGTTCACCAGGATCTTTTCTCCAGGAAAAACGCCTGAAAGCTTACGTATAACCTGTATTTTACCTGTTACCGGGCAATTTTCTACTAAAACTGAATTTGGAACCCTCGAATTTCGAAGGGGTAAAGGGCTTTCAGTGGGAAGCCCTAAAATCTCAGAAAGCTTCTCAAGATATTCTCCGTATTCTTTGGCCTTTTTATTGAGAGGTATCAAAATTCCATTCGCATTTCCTGGGCTTTCAATCTGGATAAGAGGTTTCATCTCCGGCTCTCGAAGGCGTGCATAAACCATTTCTCCAAATACCTTCCCGGTCTCAACAGTTTTTCCCCTGTTCAGGAGGCATACAAGGTCTGAGATTTCGAAAAGTGATTCGATGCATGTACTTGGCTTCTGATGCCTACTTATATCTATAACGTTTTCAAGTCCTGCGTCCAGGACAGCTACCTTTCCCATGGTTCCGCCAAGCCGTGCTTCTATTTTTCCCACGCAGGAAAGCTTTTCAAGGACTTTTTTCGTTTCTCCCGAATCAATCACTTCGGGCCCGTGGATCACCAGACCAACTTTCATTTTCAGTCCGTTTGATGGAAGAAACATATTAACATAATCCTCTGTACAACTCTTTCTCATTTCCTTCTCTTTTTTTACCATAAATAATTGATAACTCATTATCGCTGACAATTATAGAAAAATAAATTACCGATAGCAAAATTATTGATAGCAAAACTAACGATAGCTAAATTAAGGATATTTAACTTTTTTATTATTATATCTTGATAAATTAATGATTTTGAGGCAAAAAGATGGCTGGCGTAAAGATCACCTGGCTCGGACATTCGGCTTTCTTGTTCGAAGCCGAAAAGAAGTTGTTGATTGACCCTTTTATTTCAGGAAACCCACTTGCTCCGTGCAGTCCTGAAGAACTGAATCCTGACATAATAGCTGTGACTCACGGGCATAGCGACCATCTTGGAGATACTATCGAAATCGGAAAACGGACTGGCTGCCGGATAATTTCCATCCATGAGGTTGCAAATTATATAAAATCGAAAGGGGTCTTTGCAGAGGGCATGAACAAGGGCGGTACAGTAAGTGTAGAGGGGATAAAGTTAACCATGACCGAAGCGCTCCATTCCTCCTCAATTGATGCTTCCGGTTTCAGCTTCGACGGCGGCTGCCCGGCAGGCTTCATTATCCGAATCAATGGACATTCCGTCTACCATGCTGGAGACACCGGGGTTTTCGGGGACATGCAGCTCATAGGCGAACTTTACGAACCTGATATAGCCCTCCTGCCCATAGGCAACAAATTTACAATGGGTATAAAAGAAGCCACAAAAGCCGTAGAACTCATTCGGCCCAAAATCGTAATTCCCATGCATTACGGTACCTTTGATGTAATCAGTCAGGACCCTTTTGAATTCAAGAAAGTCGTTGAATCAAAAACTAATACAAAAGTTACTATTATGCAGCCAGGCCAGTCAATCGAACTCTAAATTCTAATATTCCTCTGCCCAGTTCCAAATCTATAATTCCTTATGGTGAGTGAAAACTATTTCACTTGACCATAAATTAACACTTTTGAGTGAAAATAAAAATGGTTTTCCCCTACCAGAATTTTAAATGGTTTGCATCTCTGGAGGCGAAATCTTTAAAAATAATACATATAATATAAAAAAGTAAGTCTAATTTTAACTACTGAATTAAGCTATATACAAGCTATATACTTAAAGCTGCATTAAATTTTGATTCTTTATTGTTTACCTATACGATTTTATATAATTAATACTAAGACATCGGAATGACCATGACTAAAAATGTAAAAACGATTCCATTCGCGTTTGGAAGGGGGATTTCGGAGCTGAATATGCCTGAGAAAAATATATCCAGTATTATTCTGCCTTCGGAATCGGAAATAAAGGAAGAAGGGGCTTCCCTTATTAAAAAAGCACTTGAAACTCCTATAAAATGTAACAGGCTTTCTGAGATTGTAAACCAGGATTCGAAAGTTGCCATCATCGTTAGTGATGTTACTAGGCCAACTCCTACTGCAAAAATTCTTCCTCCTCTACTTGAAGAACTTTATCTTGGAGGGGCAAAAGACGAAAACATTACTATTGTCTTTGCTCTGGGACTCCACCGCCAGCAGACTGAAGAAGAGTGTCGCCAGCTTGTAGGGACAGAAATTTTTGAAAAAATAAGGTGCATCCAGCACGACAGGGAAAGGTGCAGGCTGCTTGGGGAAACAAGTTTCGGAACACCAGTCGAGGTCTTTGAAGAAGTCGCTGACTCCGACATTATCATAAGTACAGGAACGCTGGAATTTCACTATTATGCTGGATACGGAGGAGGAGGAAAGTCCATCCTTCCAGGAGTCAGTTCGGAAAAATCCATACTTTCTTTCCATAGCTTTTATAGCAAAGTTTTTGAAGGTGATCCTCTCTCAGGCCGAGCCGACAGTCCGGCAAGAAAGAATATTGAGGAAGCTGCAAGGATTGCAGGCCTTGACTTTATTCTTAATGTCATAATTAACAGCAAAAAAGAGATTGTTGCTGCCGTTGCAGGTGATCTTGTCGAAGCCCACAGGAAAGGCGCAAAGTATGTTGATGCTATGTATAAAGTGCCCGTAGAGCCTGCAGATGCCGTAGTTGTTTCCTGTGGAGGCTTTCCAAAGGATATCAACCTCTATCAAGCAACAAAATCCCTTGAGCATGCCATTCCTGCCGTAAAAAGAGGGGGTTCAATCATCCTTGTAGCCGAATGTGCCGAGGGAATAGGAAACAAGGTTTACGAATGCTGGAACAGGGAATGCAGGGATCCTGAAGACGCAGTTGAACGTTTCAGAAATTGTTTTGAGTTCGGCGGGCATAAAGCTGCTATTGTCGGAAAGACCGCAAAAGAATTCAAACTTTACCTAGTCTCAAAGCTCCCGAAAGAGGAAAGCGAAAAAGCCTTCTTTACTCCCGTAAAAAGCATAGATGAAGCACTTGAAAAGGTATTTTCCGAGAATCCCGAAGCTAAAGTTCATATTATGCCTGAAGGAGGATGGACCCTTCCTGTAATGGAGTAAAGAATAATAATTGTCCATAAAAGCAGAAAATCAAGAATTAAATAAATAGAAAGCCAAGAGCAGAATCCGAAGAGGGTAAAATCGGAAAGTAAGGTATCCCGTAATAAATGTAGAAGTGGAATTCTGTAAATAGGGCAGAAAAAGAAATCCCGTAAAAACAGAAAATAAGGAATCCTGTAAAAACGGAAAATAAGGAATCCTGTAAACAGGCGAAACCAGCAGAGTCCAAAGCCAGTATTCCTTATTTACTTACGGTTAGAGCCATTATTCCTGATTACAGCTGATTGTAGATCAAGACAATTACAGTTTTTCCTTCTTATCTACGGATGATTAATAGATTTAAGCCACAGGTTTGAACTGCTTTTAAATCATATTTTATAGTTGTTTATCAGTATTATTTTATAGAACAACTGAAAGCGTCGGCATTAACATGACTGCAAATATAAAGAAAATTCCATTGGCTTTTGGAAGCACGCAGATAGAGCTAAATATTCCTGAGGGAAATATTTCAAGCATAATTTTGCCCTCGGAGCCTGAAATAAAAGAAGGTCCGGCCTTTTTAATTAAAAAAGCGCTTGAAAATCCCATAAAAAGCCGACGGCTTTCTGAGATTGTAAACCAGGATTCGAGTGTTGTAATTATCGTTAGTGATGTTACGCGGCCGACTCCGACTGCAAAGCTTCTTCCTCCTCTACTTGAAGAACTTTATCTTGGAGGGGCAAAGGACGAAAACATTACTATTGTCTTTGCTCTCGGGCTCCATCGAAACCAGACTGAAGAAGAATCCCGAAAACTTGTTGGAGAAGAGATCTACGAAAAGATCCGCTGCATTCAGCATGATACCCTCAGATGCAGACGTATCGGCATAAGTTCCCGCGGAACCCCGATTGAAATCTTTGAGGATATTCTGGACGCCGATGTTGTTATAGGAACCGGAAGCATTGAATTCCATTATTATGCAGGATACAGTGGGGGAGCAAAGTCGGTGCTGCCTGGCGTAAGCTCAAGAGAATCCGTTATTACAAACCATAAAATGATGATTGACGAAAAAGCTGTTTCCGGAAGAGTTGATGGCCCTGTAAGGCAGGACATGGAGGAAGCCGCAATAATTTTCGGCCTTGATTTCATCCTGAATGTGATGCTTGACAGCAAAAAAGAGATAGTTGCTGCCGTTGCAGGTGATCTTGTCGAGGCCCACAGGCAAGGCGTGGAAGTTGTGGATTCAATGTACAAAGTGCCTGTAGAGCCCGCCGATGCAGTAATCGTTTCCTGTGGAGGTTTTCCTAAAGATATTAACCTTTTTCAGGCAAATAAGGCACTTGACAATGCAACCCAGGCTGTAAAAGCAGGAGGTTCCATTATCCTTGTAGCCGAATGTGCCGAGGGGATAGGAAATCAGGTATATGAGTGCTGGAACAGGGAGTGCCGGAGTCCTGACGAGGCAATCGAGCGTTTCAAAAAATGTTTTGAGTTCGGGGGGCACAAGACTGCGATCATTGCAAAAGTTTCTAAAAAATTCAGGCTTTACCTGGTATCAAAACTTTCTGACGAAGAAACAAGAAACGCATTCTTTACTCCAATGGCAAGTGTAGAGGACGCCTTATCTGCAGTACTTGCGGAAAATCCTGATGCAAAGATTCACCTTATGCCACACGGAGGGCAGACCCTGCCGGTCAGAAAAGATAACTGATAATTTCCTATTATGGGCAAAATAAAAGAAACAAAATTAAAAATAAAGCGCAGAGGTGCAGGCTTAAACGCCTGCTGAATCTGCTGCACTGTGTGATGCTGATTCCGATACTTCTTCTTCATCTTCAAATCTGAGCCTGAAAGCCTTCTTTAGGAACTCTGGTGAGAATTGTGGTGTCATAAGGCTTACCACAATCAGGACAAGGAAGGACAGTGGAGTTGCGATTAGGATCGGGTCCACAAGAGGCCAGACACCTGAAAGCAAAGTTTCCTTGCCGAAAATTGCTTGGCAGATTCCCAGAGGCACTGCTTCTTTTGCATGGACAAAAACCAGCCAGAAGAGACTGCTTATCGAGCCCACAACAAGACTTGCAGTTGCTCCGGCTTTTGTTGTACGTTTCCAGAACAGTGCTCCTATGTAGAGCGGCAGGAAGGCCGATGTGCACAGCCCCATGAACATGGCAGTAGCTCTTGCAATGATGCTTCCAGGGAGAATGTAAGCCAGAATAACTGCTACCAGAATGGTAAATGCAATTCCTATTTTTGTAACATGTACTGTGCTTGCGCCGGACTTGCCTTTCATAATACCATGCTGGTAAACGTCATACCCTATGGCTGTACCCATTGTATGGAACTGGGCAGCTGCAGTAGACATTGCAGCCGAAAGCAGGCTGAGCATGAAAACTGCCACAAATAGTTCAGGCATTGCCTGGTTCAGGTATGCGGGAATTATAAGGTCAGTATTTCCGCCCGGAACAACATCAAGGGCAATTTTCCCTACAGTCCTGTAAAAGTATACGTTAGACAGGGCTCCCACAACATATGCGACTCCTGCCATCATCAGAAGGAAGGGACCTCCTACAGCAACTGCTCTTTTCAAGGAACGGTCGTCTTTCACAGTCATGAATCTGACTGCAAGCTGTGGCTGCGCAAGTGCTCCTATCCCCACTCCCATTATGATTGTGGAAACCATTGTCCACCAGATTGAGGAATTAAAAGCCGGCATTGCAGTCCAGCCTCTGTGTCCCTGTTCAACAAGCGCCTGAGGCACAAGGTTTACCATATTAGTAAGAGCCTGGTGAGCTTCTACGACTCCTCCCAGTTTGCTGTAGGTAAAGACCAGCAGGAAAGTCATTCCTATCAACATAATACTGGCCTGCATCGCATCCACGTACATTACTGAGAGGAGACCGCCTTTAATTACATAACAAGCAATGATAACGGTAAAGATCAGAAGAGCGAAGTTATAATTTATTCCAAGCGTAGTCTCAAGAAACCGGCCTGCTCCTATGATCACGCTTGCAGCGTAAAGCGGCATGAAAACCGCTACAATAAGCCCGGAAAATGCTTGAATAAACCTGGATTGGAAGCGTTTTCCTATGAATTCAGGGTAAGTAATGGCTCCAAGGTTTAGCCCCATACGCCGGGTTCCAGGACCGAAGACCACGAAGGCGATGAAAATCCCGAAAAAGATGTTCATGAAGACAAGCCACAGAAGTCCCATTCCTGTGGACGCGGCTACTCCTCCAAATCCTATAATTGCAGAAGTGCTGATAAACGCAGCTCCGTAGGAGAGAGCCATAATTGCCGGGGGTACACTTCTACCTGCAAGCATATATCCATCGGTCTGGGAACTTTTCTTATATCCCAGCCGGGCAACGTAGAAAGTTAATGCAAAATAAATAACGACAAGAAAAATTAGAGTTGAAGTACTTACTGCCATAAAAATAACTCCAGAATAATTTCGGCTACTGTTTTTTCTCAGGAATTCCCAAAAAGGTTTGACTGTAATGAACCTTTAGAGCAAATCCCGTACCCTTTTATTGGTTTTGAGTTACCTGTTTTTGAGTACTGCTTTTTACTGACTGTTCTTCTTTCTCCTCTCTCCAATTCAACAGCCCATAAACCATGCACCCGAGTGCACTAAATATACACGCAAGATATGCAAGCCAGATTTGAGGATCATCTATTCCTAATACCATCTACTACACCTTCCTGGAAAATATCCTGATAATGGCTAACATGACACTTGTTAGCAATGTACATTAATCCTTTTGTTATTTAAGTATATTGAGTAAGGTAAACTCCAGAACAATGTAACTTTATAAATTACAAAAATAATTTATTATAATTTGTATAATTCCACTTATTCCACTTATTC
>NZ_DAGK01000012.1:329553-331281 GCF_002495725.1 Methanosarcina sp. UBA411 | reverse complement strand
CCACTTATTCCACTTATTCCACTCCGGGTCCAGTTTGAAAATCGTAACCTTTTACCTTCCGCTGCTAGTTTACGAAAAAGGATCCGAGATTTGAAAGGAACTTTTAGACAGGAATTTGCAGAAAATAGAAGAATTAAATTGAAGAATTCTGGATACAGGATATGGAAAAATGTTTACATTGAAAACAGCCTGTTTTGTTCTAGAAAATAGATATTCTTACAGGTATGAGGAGGAATTCTAATGGGAAAAGGAAGGGGAAAAGGAAGTACAGATGACTTCCTTAAGGAATTCATTCTCCTTTTTGAATTCACTCCTGAATTTTCTTAAAATCTCTTCATTTTATATTTGTCTCAATTTTTTACTTAAAACAGCACTTGGTAATTTCTCCACTGAGATCTTCCCTGAGCATTTCAATAGCTTCGTCGAATTCATCGGTCTGGCCGAGAACCCACATAAGTTTAACAAGAGCGGTTTCGGGCAGGGTATCTTCCCCTTCGATTGCACCGGCTTTCAGCATATCACGGCCTGTGTCATAGACGCGGTCGCAGATTCTGCCATTGAGACACTGGGATGTTACCATTACAGGCATTTTTGCATTCACGGCTTTTCGGACCATGGGAATCCATTTCGTAGAAACGTGTCCGAGCCCGGTACCTTCAAGAACCAATCCTTTGTATCCGCCGTTAATATAACAGTCAAGTATTGAGGGATCAGAACCCGGAGTAAACTTTACAAGCGCACATTTAGATTCCATTCCTGGCTTGAATTTGAGAGTTTTCTCTCCACGCTTTGTGTAATCTATAAAGGTTTTTATCTCCCTTGTATCGTAATCCACAATCCCTATCGGAAGGGAGTTTACGGACTTGAAGGCGTCCCTGCGGGAAGTATGCATTTTCCTTACTTTTGTTCCACGATGGATCTCGCAGAAATCGTCTGAGGTTGTCCCATGCATGACAACCGAAACTTCAGCAATATCACTAACAGCAACAAGGGCTGCGCAGATCGCATTCATGGCATTGTCGCTGCTTGGACGGTCTGCACTTCTCTGGGAGCCTACCAGAACAATAGGAACAGGCGTATCGATCATGAAAGAAAGGGCTGCAGCCGTATACATCATGGTGTCTGTCCCGTGGGTTACGATTATACCATCTACACCCGCTTCGATTTCCTCCACAACTGCTCGGGCAAGGTTTTGCCAGGATTCCGAATCCATATTTTCCGAGAGAATGCTTGAAATTACTCTGCCTTTGAAATCGGCTATCTCTCTTAGTTCAGGGATAGCGGTAAGGATATCGTCAGCAGTAAACTGGGAGGTTACTGCACCTGTCCTGTAGTCTATTTTGCTGGCAATTGTTCCGCCTGTAGAAAGAATCGCGACCTTCGGAAGCTTTTTTCCAGGCTTAGGAATTTCTTCTCCTGCTGCTTTAGATTCCTTGCTGCCATTCAGGCTTCCATTTGTGCTTTCTCCGTTGTTTTCCAGGAGGGTTATCTTTACCTTATCCATGGAAAAGCCGGCATTGTAACCGCTGTTCATTTTTATTGTAATATATCCTTCCATAGACGGCATTACTTTGCCTTCGTAGACAGTGCCGTTCTTTTCAATACGTACCCGGTCGCCCTGTTTAAATTCCATAAATAATCCCTTTTATGATAACTTTTTGAAATGCTGCATAGATAATTGGTATTTCAGTATTATACCAGATACTCTTGTATAATAATACCAGATAT